>NZ_JBIWNZ010000008.1:213403-332414 GCF_044767505.1 Kitasatospora sp. NPDC101235 | reverse complement strand
TACTGCAGGGGGGACCCTGTGGGAGAGTAGGACGCCGCCGAACAATTCTTCAGAAGAACCCCCATCCGGGTCCCGGATGGGGGTTCTTCGCATTTGCGGGGACCGACGGGCCGTCATGAGGGCTCCGCGCAACGGCCCCCGGGGTCAGACGCTCCGGCGGGACAGCCAGGTCCGTCGGCGCGCTGCGGGCGCCGTGCCGACGGGTGGTGAGTGGAGGGCGGCCACGGCGCTGCGGATCAGGATGCGGATGCCCTCGGCCGCCGTCTCTGCCGACATCGATGCGCTCTTCTCCCGGCCGGACGCCTGGCTCGGCAGGTACGGCAGGCGTGCGAACCCGCCGCGCAGCTCCGGGCGTTCGGTGGCGATCAGGTGCGCCAGCCCGTAGAAGAGGTGGTTGCAGAGGTGGGTGCCGGCGGTGTGCGAGACGGTGGCCGGGATCCCGGCCTGCTGGACCGCCTCCACGCAGGCCTTCACCGGCAGGGAGGAGAAGTACGCGGCCGGGCCGTCCGGCACGACCGGC
Organism: Kitasatospora sp. NPDC101235; assembly: GCF_044767505.1. NCBI lineage: Bacteria > Bacillati > Actinomycetota > Actinomycetes > Kitasatosporales > Streptomycetaceae > Kitasatospora > Kitasatospora sp. NPDC101235. The sequence goes on along the minus strand of NZ_JBIWNZ010000008.1, from coordinate 331,894 downwards.
TGGTCGACCGGCTGGTTGCCCTTCCGGTCGGGGGCCCGGACAGCGTCGTCGAGGTTGATCGCCACCCGCTCGACCGTGAGGTCGGGGCGGTTGCCGCCCTGACCGGTGGCGATGACCAGGTCCGGCTCGAACCGGGCCACCATCCGGCGCAGTTCGGTGATCGAGTCGCCGAACACCCAGGGCAGCCCGGCGAACTCCAGGGCCACTCCGGCCGGCGGACCGGCGGCGACCAGCCGGCCCGCCTCCAGGGACGAATTCAAGGGATCGCGGCCGAACGGTTCGAAGGCGGTCAGCAGGACGCGGATGATGGCGGACCTCCCAGCGTGCGGGAATGTACGGACCCGATTTGTGCCGTTCGAGCGTAGGGCCGTCCCGAATGTCCCGGCAAGCCCCGCCGGTTGCCGGTGGACACCGCGGACTGGTCCTGCGTCAGGTCCGGCGCAGGGCACCGTCCGCGCGGAGGGAGGCGAGGGTCGGATAGCCGTCGACGGCCATCAGGAGATCGGCCTCGGCGAGCAGGGAGCGCAGTACGTGGACGATGCCGTCGGTGCCCTCCAGGGCCAGGCCGTAGGCGTACGGGCGGCCCACACCGACGGCGGTCGCGCCGAGGGCGAGTGCCTTGACGACGTCGGCGCCCGAGCGGATGCCGGAGTCGAAGAGGACGGGCAGACCGTCGGCGGCCGCGACCACGTCGGGGAGCAGGTCGAGGGCGGCCAGGCCGCCGTTGGCCTGGCGGCCGCCGTGGTTGGAGCAGTAGATGCCGTCGGCGCCGCCGTCCCTGGCGCGGCGGACGTCCTCGGGATGGCAGATGCCCTTGAGGAGGATCGGCAGGTCGGTGAGCGAGCGCAGCCAGGGCAGGTCGTCCCAGGTCAGTGGGTTGGCGAAGACGCCTGCCCACTCCAGGACGGCCGCCTGAAGGTCCTCCTCCGGCGTCTTGGCGAGGCGGGCGCGGAACACCGGGTCGGAGGTGTAGTTGGCCAGGCAGTGGCCGCGTAGCTGCGGGAAGTTGGCGGTGGCCAGGTCGCGTGGGCGCCAGCCGGTGACCCAGGTGTCCAGGGTGACGACGATGCCCCGGTAGCCCGCGGCCTCCGCCCGGTGCACCAGGCTCTCGGCCAGCGCCCGGTCGGTGGGGGTGTAGAGCTGGAAGAATCCGGGGGTGTCGCCGAACTCGGCGGCCACCTGCTCCAGCGGATCGACCGTCAGGGTGGAGGCGACCATCGGCACGCCGGTCCGGGCGGCGGCGCGGGCACTGGCCAGGTCCCCGTGGCCGTCCTGCGCGCACAGGCCGATCACCCCGATCGGCGCCATGAACAACGGGGTCGGCAGCCGCAGGCCGAACAGCTCCACCGACAGGTCCCGCGTGCTCGCGCCGACCATCATCCGCGGCACCAGGCCCCACCGCCCGAAGGCGGAGACGTTCGCCCGCTGGGTGGACTCGTCGCCCGCCCCGCCCGCGACGTAGGAGAGGATCGAGGGCGCCAGCGCCGTGCTCGCCCGCGCCTCCAGTTCGGCGAAGGTCATCGGCATCGTCGGCAGCACGCCGCCGAGTCCGTGCAGGTAGATCTCGTTCTGGTAGTCGCCGAACCGCCCGTGGAACGCCTGGTCCATCCCGCTTGCCGTCCTTCCGCCCTCGGCCGCCCGGGACCGTCCCGGCCGGTGGCGCCGCCTGCCCGCCCCCGCTGCACGGGCGGCGGGGCCAACGGCACCCCGGCATTCTCACCACGGACGGAGCGGACGGCCAGGGGCCGGCCGCAGGTGTGTCAGGGTTTCGGCCGGGTGAGGGCCTTGGTCGGCCCACGGCGAAGGCCGTGTCACGGCGCCGGTCGTGTCAGGGCGTCGGGTCGTGTCACGGCGCCGGCTCGGGACGGACCCGGTGGCCGTACCGCCACACGGCGGCCGCGGCGAGCAGGGCGACCGCCCCGCCGAGCAGCATGACGGTACCGGGGGAGGAGTGGTCCACCACCACGCCGCCGGTCAGCGCGCCGATCGAGAAGGCGGCCTGGAACGCCGAGGTGAACACCACGCCGGCGCCCTCCGGGGCGTGCGGGGCAGCGGTGAGGAACCAGGTGAGGGAGCAGACGGGGACGGCGCCGTACGCCACGCCCCAGAGCGTCAGCAGGATGGCGGCGCCCGGACCACCGGTGCCCAGCAGCGGCAGCAGCAGGGCCGCGCCGGCCAGCAGGAGGGCCGCCGCGCCGAACACCGGCCGCAGTGCCCCGGCCGCCCGGCCGCCGGCCAGGACGTTGCCGAGCAGCCCGGCGGCGCCGTAGACGAGGAGCAGGGCGGTGATCAGGCCGGTGCCGGCGTGGGTGGTGTCGGTGAGGAAGGGGGTGACGTAGGTGTAGCTGCCGAAGTGGGCCGGCACGATCAGGAAGGTCACGGCGATGCCGGTGCGGGTGCCCCGTCCGGCCAGCAGGCCGCGCAGCACGCCCAGCCCGGTGACGGTCAGCGGGGGCAGCGGCGGCAGTGACCGCAGGAGGGCGACCAGGGCGAGCAGGGTCAGCGCGGCCATCGCGAGGAAGGCGGCCCGCCAGCCGGCCAGCGAGCCGAGGAACACCCCTGCCGGTACGCCGAGCACCGAGCCGAGCGGGACGGCGGAGAAGATCAGCGTGTTGGCCCGGGCCTGCCGGTGCTCTGGGACGAGGCGCGGGGCGAGCCCGGAACCGATCGACCAGAACGCCCCGATGACCAGCCCGAGGGCGATCCGGGCGGTCAGCACCGCCCAGTAGGCGGGGGCGAGCGCGCTGAGCAGGTCCGCGAGGGTGAGGACCAGCAGCAGTGCGCAGAGCATGGTCCGCCGGTCCGCGTGCCTGGTCACGACGGTCACCACGGGCGCGGCCACCGCGGCGACGATGCCCGGCAGGGTCATCATCAGCCCGGCCGTGCCGGCGGAGATCCGGAAGGTCGCGCCGATCGGGGTCAGCAGGCCGATCGGGAGGATCTCGGTGGTGACGATGGAGAAGACGCCGGTCGTCACGGCGAGGACCGCGAGGGTGCCGCCGTCCCGGGGGCGGGGCTTCGGGGCGGGCGGAGCGGGGTGGAGGGTGGTGCCGGTCGGCATGCCGGAGGTCCTGTCGGTGGGTGGCGGGCGTGTGACTCGAAGTCCACCAAGCCGACCGGGGGTTGGGCTGGCGTGAATCAGACGTCAACGCTTCCGTGCCGGGCCGGCGGTCCGGCGCTGCTCGACCGGGCGGTGCTGTCCGGTGGTCCCGCGGGGCGCGGTGGAGCGGCCTGGGTCGGCGGGGCTGCACTGTTCGGTGAGGCGGCGTTGCTTGGCGCGGTGGACGAGCACGTCGAGGATGCGCTGCCAGGTCGGCGAGGCCTCGGCGATCCGGGAGAAGATCACCGCCTGGTTCCCGGGCCGGCTGCTGTCCCGCCCGTGTCCTGCCGGTGCACGTCGAGGCGGCGGCCGTCGATCTCCTGGAACCCGCCGACCGGGGGGTGGAGCGGAGTGGAGGGAGTGCTCTCGTTCGTCATGCGGCAAGCCTCCAACCCTGACGTGGCGTCAAGGTCAAGCGCCCGCCGCAGGGAGCCCGTCGGGTGTTCAGGTGCCCGGGTCGCTGGTGGTGGTGGCGAAGCGGTTGCGGTACTCGGTCGGCGTGGTGCCCAGGCGGCGGGCGAAGGCGCGGCGCAGGGTCTCGTCGCTGCCCAGGCCGCTGAGCCGGGCGGCGGTGGTGACGCCGTGGCCGTCGAGGAGCAGCTGTTGGGCGCGGTCGAGGCGGACGCGCTCGACCCAGCGGGCGGGGGTGGTGTGCAGCTCGGCCTGGAAGAGCCGGGTCAGGTGGCGGGGGCTGACGGCGGCGGTGGCGGCCATCGCGGGCAGGGTGTGGTCGGCGGCCGGGTCGGCGAGGACGGCGTCGGTGAGCGTGCGCAGCAGGTCGCTGCGGGCGGGCTCCGACTGGGCGGAGTGAGTCGGATCGGGGGCTCTTGAGGGCACGCCGAAGGCCCGGTCGGCGTCGTCCGACCGGGTTTGACGGCCGCTCGGGCTTCCACCACCCTTCCACTAATCAAATAGTGAAAGGGTACTTTGCCGATGCCCGCTTCCGTGTCCGCGCCCGCTTCCGTTCCTGCTTCCGATCCCGCCTCCCCGTCCCGAGCCCTTCCGTCCGCGTCGTCCACCCCGACCGCGTCATCCGCCCGGTTCGCGGCCCTCCTCGCCCGCCGCCCCGCCGTGCTCGCCTGGGGCCTGGCGGCCGGGTTCGCCGCGCTGTACGCCTGCGTCGCCGTCAACCGGCACCGGCGTGGCCTCACCAAGGCCTACGACCTGGGCATCTTCGAGCAGGCCGTCCGGGCGTACGCCCACGGGCAGGCGCCGATCGTGCCGCTCAAGGGGCCCGGCTACCACTTGCTCGGGGACCACTTCCACCCGCTGATCGCCGTCCTCGCCCCCGTCTACCGGGCCTTCCCGAGTCCGCTCACCCTCGTGATCGCCCAGGCGCTGCTGATGGCGACGGCCGTCGTCCCGCTGACCCGCTGGGCCCACGAGGTGGCCGGGCCGCGAGTGGCGCTGCTCGTCGGCTGCGCCACCGGGGCCTCCTGGGGGATCGTCCGGGCGGCGGCCGACGACTTCCACGAGATCGCCTTCGCCGTCCCGCTGCTCGCCTTCGCCGCCACCGCACTCGGCCGGCGCCGACCGCTCGCCGCCGCGCTCTGGTCGCTGCCGCTGCTGCTGGTCAAGGAGGACCTGGGGCTGACGGTGGCCGCCGTCGGCGCCCTCATCGCCTGGCAGGCCCGCCGGGAGCGGCACCGCAGTGCGCTGCCGGGGCTCGCCCTCGCCGCCGTAGGCCTCGCCGCGACCGCGCTCACCGTGCTCGTCGTGCTGCCGGCGTTCAACCCGGGCGGGGGCTTCGACTACTGGCGGCAGCTGGACGGTGGTGGGCAGCCCTCGCTCTGGGCGCTGCCGCTGCGGCTCGGATGGCCGCCGGTCAAGTGGCTGCTGCTGTTCCTGCTCGCCGCCACCGCCGGCTTCGCGGGCGTGCGCTCGCCGCTCCTCCTGCTCTGCGTGCCCACCCTCGCCTGGCGGCTGCTGTCGTCCAACTCGCACTACTGGGGCGTCAGTTACCACTACAGTGCGGTGCTGATGCCGATCGCGCTCGCGGCCCTCGTCGACGTCCTCCGCCGTGTTGACGCGCGTCGTGCCAGGCGCGCGCTCGCCGTCAGCGCCCTGGTGACCGCCGTGACGCTGCCGCTCTACCCGCTGCACGAGGTGGTGATGCCCGAAGCCTGGCGCACCTCGCCACGACTCACCGAGACCCGGGCGCTGCTCCGCCGGATCCCCGACGACGCCACCGTGGCCGCCTCCAACCGGCTGGCGGCCCAGCTCACCGGCCGGGCGGAGGTCACCCTGGTGTGCCAGGCGCCGGTGGGCCCCGGTCCGCAGTGGGTGGCCGTCGACCTGCGCGACCCGAGCGTGCAGTCCCCGTGCGCCACCGCCGACACCGCCCGGATGCTGGCCGTCTACCGGGAGCGCGGCTACCTGCCACTGGTCGAGCAGGACGGCCTGCTCCTGCTGCAACGTCCCTGAAACATCGTCCCGGCCCGCACCCCTAGGTTCCGGCTTGACCCGGGCTCCGCAGTGGGTCACTATTCCACTATTGAACTAGTGAAAGGCTGAAAAGCCGGTGATCGAGTACCGCATTGAGCGACGCAGCGGTGTCTCCACCTACCAGCAGATCGTGCAGCAGACCAAGCAGGCCCTGCGGCTCGGACTGCTCCAGCCCGGAGACAAGCTGCCGACCGCCCGTGAGGTGGTCGAGCTGACCGCGATCAACCCCAATACCGTGCTGAAGGCCTATCGCGAACTCGAACGCGAGGGGCTGGTCGAACCCCGCCCGGGGCTCGGCACCTTCGTCCGGCGCTCGCTCGCCCGGCCGGAGGCGGCGGCGGACGGGCCGTTGCGCGCGGACCTGGTCGGGTGGGTGGACCGGGCCCGGGCGGCCGGACTGGAGCGCGAGGACATCGCCGCACTGATGTCCTCCGTCCTGGAGCAGCGCTTCGACACCGGGGTCGCCGACTCCGGCACCGGGGCCACGGGCTCCGACACCGGGGCCTGAGACTCCCCGGCAACACCGAACTGAGAACTGTGGGGGGACCGGGTGAACGACCCGACGACCACGGCGCCCGCGTCGGCGCCGGTGCTGATGCCGGCGCCGACACGGGAGGCCATGCAGGAAACGGCCCTGGAGGCCACCGGCCTGGGCAGGAAGTATCGGAACGGCTGGGCCCTGCGCGGCTGCGACGTCACCGTCCCGGCCGGGCGGATCTGCGGCGTGGTGGGGTCCAATGGCGCGGGCAAGAGCACCCTGCTCTCACTCGCGGCTGGCCAACTCAAGCCCACCGAGGGTCGGTTGCGGGTGCTCGGCGCCGAGATCGGGACGCCCGAGCTGCGCGCCCGGGTCGCCTACGTGCCGCAGGACAAGCCGCTGTACCCGGGCCTCACCGTCGCCGAGACACTGCGGATGGGCCGCGAGCTCAACCAGGTGTGGGACGAGAGGTTGGCCCAACAGATCGTCGAACAGGGCGAGTTGAACCCCAAAGCACGGATCGGTTCGCTCTCCGGCGGTCAGCGCACCCGGGTCTGCCTCGCCCTCGCACTGGGCAAGCTTCCCGACCTGTTGCTGCTCGACGAACCGATGGCCGACCTCGACCCGCTCGCCCGGCACCAGCTGATGGGCACCCTGATGTCGACCGCCGCCGAGCGCGGCACCAGCATCGTGCTGTCCTCGCACATCCTTCCCGAACTGGACGGTGTCATCGACCACCTGCTGCTCGTCCAGGGCGGACGCATCCAGCTGACCGGCGACCTTGAGGAGATCCTCGACGGGCACCGGCTGCTCACCGGGCCGGCCAGCCAGGGTTCCGTGCTCCCGGCCGAGACCGTGGTCGAGCAGCGCGTCAGCGGCCGCCGGGCCATCGCCCTGGTCCGCACCGACGAACCGGTGGACGGCTCGTGGGAGAGCGAGCGGCCGAGCCTGGAGGACCTGCTGCTCGGCTACCTCCGCGCACCCGCCAACCCGCACGACCCGAATGACCCGAACGAGGTGGCCGCATGAGCACGACCGTCCTGCCCGACCGCGCCGCCGCTCCGGTCGTCTCCGCGGCCCCCGGCCTGCGCGGGCTCTTCTGGCTGGTACTCCGCCAGAACCGGCTCCTCCTCTGGACCTTGGGCACCCTGCTGATCCTGGCGGTCGCCGACCTCCTGTGGATCCACATCGCCTGCAGCCAGATCGTTAGCGACCTGCGCCGGACCGACTGCTACTACCCCGAGACCTGGGACAGGCCCCAGTGCTGGAACCTCCTCCAGCCGATCGACCGCCCGAACTTCTGGTACCTCCAGGTCCTCCAGCCCGCCGTCACCGCGCTCCCGCTGCTGATCGGCGTGTTCATCGGCGCCCCGCTGCTGGCCCAGGAGTACGAACGCGGCACCATCCGCCTGATCCGCGCACAGTCCGTCAGCCCGATCCGCTGGCTGGCCGTCCGCCTCGCCGTCCCCGGCCTCGCCGTCCTGGCCGTCAGTGGCGTGCTCGCCGTGCTGATGACCTGGGTGTGGTGGACGGACATCGTGCACGGCCCGGCCGCCTTCGACCCGCCGTTCCAGTTCTTCACCTACCCGGCTCTCGGCCTCGCCCCGATCGCCTGGTCCCTGTTCGCCCTGACCCTCGGCGTCCTCGTCGGGCAACTCGTCCGCCGCACCCTGCCCGCGATGTTCCTCACCGGCGCCCTCGTCGCCGCCACCCACGGCCTCGTCCTCTGGACGCGCCCCTCCTTCTACCCGGCCGTGGACCGGGTGGCCGCCCTGCGCACCACCCAGCCCACCAACTCCTGGCTTCTCGACCGCGGCGTCGTCCTCCCCGACGGCACCCGCGTCAGCACCAGCAGCTGCGGCTTCAGCTTCAGCACCGACTGCGACGGCGCCACCGCGTCCTGGCTCCGCTACCACCCGGCCGACCACCTCGTCCCCGTCCAACTCGTCGAGGCCGGCATCCTGGTGGCGCTCACCGCGTTGTTGCTGGGCGCCGTCTTCCGCCGGATGCGGGCGTAGCGCGCCTCACCGCTTCTGCAGCAGCCGCCGCTGCCAGTACGGGCTGAGGCGGGGCCGGATCAGGACCACGCCCTGCTGGGTGGCGACACCGAGGTCGAGGTGGGGGCTGTGGGGGCGGGCCGCGAGCGAGGTGACGAGAGCGGGGAGGGGGGTCGACCACACCTCTTCCAGACTGGGGAGGCAGAACAGCTTGATCCCGAACTCGTCGCTGATGGCCAGCAGGGACTCGCCGCTCGGGGCGAGTCCCGTCCAGAGGAGCCGACGCGCGCGGACGGGGAGCTCGCGGGCGGGGGCTTCGGGATGGGCGGAGTCCCAGACGACGACGGGGGAAAGGCTGGTGTCGTCACGGCCTCGCTCGGACATGTAGACGAGTACCGGACTGCCCGACTTCGCGTCGCCCCAGCGGAGGTAGTAGCCGTATCCAGTGGTGAGGTTCCGGAGCTCGGGAACGCCGTTCTCGGGCTGAGCCGGATACACGGTCTGGAACCGGTTGTTCTCCAGGTCGAGCACTACTGCGTCACTGTCGGCACTGACGATGGCGATGTAGCGGGTGCCGGTGGCGTTGTGATGCGGCGCCAACAGAGCGGGCATCGTCGGCAATGTGAACGATTTATCATCGATAGGTTGTCGAGTCGTTGCGTTCCAAAAATGGATGCGCGTTCGGGTACCAGCATCGTCCATTCCGTCGGCAATGCCACGGTCGATCACCGAAGAATCCCGCCGAGACGCTTCTTCGGTGATCGCAATGAATAGCACGGCGTCACCGGCGGTATTCGCGAAGCCGGTCGTGGAGGCCTCCGCCGACTCGGTGTCGATTTTCCACGGGTCAGCAGTTGCGGCCAGACGGGCCACCAGTGCCTCCAGGCTCTGGTTGCGCGCGTTGACGGAGACGTCGGAGTGGCCCTCCAGCACGAGCCGTCCCAGTACCGCGGAATTTCCGGAGCCGGGTGCGGCGGTGACCGCCAGGGCCCCTCGCCCGCCCGGTCCGGTCATGGCGTCCCGCAACCTGTCGAGCGCCGTGCGACGGCCCGTGAAGTACGACCCCGGGTCGTGCACGTGCTCCACGCCCCGCCCTCGCGGCTCGAAGTGGGAGGACAGGTCCGAGGACTCGCCTGCCACCTCCCGATCGCCGACCTCCGCGCTCGGGTCGTAGCCGGGATTGGGGAAGAACGGTGGCGGTGCGCCCTGGTGGTTCGAGGAGCACGCGGCCCGCTGCCGCGCCCCCGCCGTCAGGAACGCCTGGTTGACCTTGGCCGCCACCGCAGACGGAGAGAGGTACCGCTGGGACGGCCCGTCGCCCGCCGCGCACACCTCGACGAACCGGGACACGAACGCGCCGTCGTCGGCGAGGTCACGGTGACGGGCGGAGGCGAGGACCCAGGTGCCGGCCCCGTTGTCGTCGCCGCGAGGCCGCGACGCGACGATTCCGTCCGTCATGACCTGGATCTCCGTGGAGCCGTGAGCGGCATGGCAGGAGTCGATGACGAAGAGGACGTTCCGCAGCGGCGAGGCCGCCAGGATCTCGGCCATGTTCTGCGGCGAGAGCCAGGAGCGGGGCCGGCTGAACCGGCTGTCGGCGCAGGCGAGGCGGTACGGCGCGCCCGGGTTCGGCTGCTCACCGTGGCCGGCGTAGTACACGACCACCACGTCGTCCGCGGTGAGCTCGCCACTCGTGCACCAGTCGGAGAGCGCGTCCTCGAAGTCCGCGGACACCGGGTCGAGCGAGACCTCCCCGAGCACCCGGGTGTAGCCCATCTCCGGAGAGGTGAGGAACTCGGCGACCCGCTCGACGTCGTCGAGGGCGTGGGCGAGGTACGGCAGTTCACCGGCACTGTAGGTGGACGTACCGGCAGCGATCAGGTAGTGCATGGGGCCGGCCGGTCTCCTTCTACTTCATCCCTGCGGCGACAGCCCGGCCGGTCTCCACCGCGGTGAGGTAGTGGGTCGCGTCGTGCATGTGGGATCCGTTGTGCACCGGGACGTCGGTGACCCGGGGGCCGAAGGCGGGGCGGAGTTCCCGCACGGCGGCGACGATGTCCGTCGCGTCGGCGACGTTGGTCCAGGCCCGGAGGGACTTGGGCCACCTGGCCTTGCGGTCCAGGGGCTCCGGCTGGAGGCGGTCGAGGACGAGCGCGCCCATGCCGAGGGGCGAGCCCAGGGTGACGAGCATCCGGACGTCCCAGTCGGGGCGGCCTTCCTGGCACAGCGTCTCGTAGGCGACGACGGAGCCCAGCGAGTGGGCCACCACCACCCGGGTGTCCGAGCCGATCTGCGCGGCCAGCCGTTCGCGCGCCGCTTCACGGATCCGCTCGTCCTCGAAGTAGCGCGCCAGCTGCTTCAGACTGCCGATCAGCGCCGCATCCAGGACGCCGCGCAGGTACCGGGCGCCGGTGAGCGCGTCGAGGGCTGCGCGGACCCTGCGGATCCTGAGCGACTGCGAGAGGGCCCAGCCGACCGCCCCGCGGGTGCCGGTCTCGTCCGGGGCCGGGACGCCGGGGTCCGTCCGGGCGGCCTCCGCCCACCAGGCCATGAGGAGTCGGAACTCCTCCTCGGTCTCGACGTCCGAGGCGTCGTAGTTCGGCTCGGACCCCGCGCGGGTGCCCCGGGGGCGGAACAGGTCACCGTAGAAGGCGACGGCCACGTCCGTCGGCTCGGGGACGGGGCCGCCCGCCAGCCGTACGCCGCCCATGAGTTCGGGAACGACGTCCCGTGCCAGCGAGTCCTCGCTGAGGTACTGCTTGGCGACACCGTGTACGAAGACGACCTTGGCCATTGTCCGCCCCTCCCTGCCTGGCGAGAGCCTACCGCCGGGCGTCACGGCCGTGGTTCCGTACGGACAGGGCCGGGTCGGCGGGTGGGATCATGGGGCCCCTGGGTGTCGGAGCGGGACGGGGGTCGGGCGGTGGGGGAGAGGCGGCGGGGTGGGCGGCGGCCCGGGGCGGTCCTCGCCGAGGCGCAGGGGTTGCGGGCGGCGGCCGCGGCGGTGGTGGCGGATCACCGGGGGGCCGTGGAGGAGGCGCGGCTGGCGTACGTCGCGTTGCGGGACCGGCTGGTGCGGGAGGAGCTGGGGGCCATCGCGGTGGCTCGGCTCCGGGACGTGACCGAGGGGCGGCTGCGGGTCGGGGCGCTGGAGGCGGCCGGGCTGGGGACGGTACGGCAGGTGGCGGAGGCCTCCGGCTACACGCTCCGGCTGATCCCGGGGGTCGGGGCGCAGACGGCGGCGCAGGCCCTGGCCGCGGCCGGGCAGATCGCCCGGGCCGTCGAGGAGACGGTGGCGGTGCGGCTGGACGTCGAGCAGCAGGACACGATGAGCACCGCGCTGGTCGTGGCGCTCCAGCGGCTGGTGGCCGCCGGGCCGCAGGCGCGGCGGGCCAGGGACACCGCGGAGCGGGTCCAGGCCGAGGTCGAGCCCTTGGTGGCGGCCGCGCGGCCGGCCCGGGGGGTGCTGCGCGGACTGTTCGCCGGGCGGGAGCGGCGGGCGCAGGCGCAGGCGGCGGTCGAGCGGCTGGAGAAGGTGCTGGCCGGGTTCGGGGCGCAGGAGGTCCCGGTGCTGCTCGCCCAGACCTCGGTCGACCTGCTGCGCCCGCCGGTCGACCCGGTCGAGGCGTGGACGGACTTCGAGCTCCGCTCGGCCGACTACTACGGCGTGCTCGGCGGGATCGTCGAGGAGGCCGGCGCCGAACCCTCCGCCGCCGAGGGGTTCCTGCCGGAGGAGCTGTCGGACCGGGTACGGGCCGAGCCGCTGGACGACGCCCACTGCCGGGTCTCGCTGCGCGGCTACCAGGCCTTCGGGGCGCGGTTCGCGCTCGCCCAGCGGCGGGTGATCATCGGGGACGAGATGGGCCTCGGCAAGACGGTGCAGGCGATCGCCGTGCTGGCGCACCTGCGGGCGCGGGGGAGCACCCACTTCCTGGTGGTCTGCCCGGCCAGTGTCCTGATCAACTGGACCCGGGAGGTCGAGTCGCGCAGCACCCTGCGGGCGTTCCGGGTGCACGGCCAGGAGCGGGAGGCCGCGCTCGCCGAGTGGCTCCGGGACGGCGGGGTCGCGGTGGTGACCTTCGACGGGCTGCGCCGTCCGGAGGTCGCGGAGGCGGCGGAGGCGGTCGAGGTCGGGATGGTCGTGGTGGACGAGGCGCACTTCGTCAAGAACCCTGCCACGCAGCGCTCCCGGGCGGTGGCCGCCTGGGCGGAGCGGGTGGAGCGGGTGCTGTTCCTCACCGGGACGCCGATGGAGAACCGGGTGGAGGAGTTCCGCAGCCTGGTGCGGTACCTCCGGCCCGATCTGATGCCGTTGGCCCAGCAGGGTTCGGCGGCCGCCGGGTCGGTGGCCTTCCGCAAGGCGGTCGCCCCGGCGTACCTGCGCCGCAACCAGCGGGACGTGCTCACCGAGCTGCCCGAGGTGGTGCACGTGGACGAGTGGGAGGAGTTCTCGCCGGCCGACCTCGCCGCCTACCGCTCGGCCGTCGCGGCGGGCAACTTCCCGGCGATGCGCCGGGCCGGGTACGCGGACCCGGCTGAGTCGGCCAAGCTGAGGCGGCTGCTGGAGATCGTCCGGAAGGCGGCGGACAGCGGGCTGAAGGTGGTGGTCTTCTCGTTCTTCCGGGACGTCCTGGCGGCCGTTCACATGGCCCTGGACCAGCGGGTGTTCGGGCCGATCGACGGCTCACTGGACGCGGTGCGGCGGCAGGAGGTGGTGGACGGGTTCGCCGCTGCGCCCGGGCACGCGGTGCTGCTCTGCCAGATCCAGGCCGGGGGCGTGGGGCTGAACATCCAGGCGGCTTCGGTGGTGATCCTGTGCGAGCCGCAGGTCAAGCCGACCCTGGAGGAGCAGGCGGTGGCGCGGTCGCGCCGGATGGGGCAGGTCCGCCGGGTGCGGGTGCACCGGCTGCTGGCGACGGACAGCGTCGACCAGCGGATGCTGGACCTGCTGCGGGCGAAGGGCCGGCTGTTCGACGACTATGCGCGGCGCAGCGAGGTGGCGGAGTCGACCCCGGAGGCGGTGGACGTGTCGGAGCGGTCACTGGCGGCGCTGATCGTCGAGGAGGAGCAGCTGCGGTTGGCGTCTTCGGAGGACGGGCGAGCGGCGGAGGGTCACTCGTCGGCGAGCGTGCGCAGGTAGGTGAGGACGGCGCGCACCCGGCGGTGGCCGGTGTCGGGGGTGGGCATGCCGAGCTTGCCGAAGATGCTGCCGATGTGCTTGTTCACCGAACTCTCGGCGAGGAAGAGCAGTCGGGCGATGGTCGGGTTGTTGTGGCCCTCGGCCATCAGCGCGAGCACCTCGCGCTCGCGCGGGGTGAGGGCGGCCAGCGGGTCGGGGCCGGTGCGGCGGGCCATCAGCTGGGAGATGACCTCCGGGTCCATCGCGGTGCCGCCTCCGGCGACCCGCCGCAGCGCCTGGAGGAACTCCTCGGTGTGGCCGACCCGGTCCTTGAGCAGGTAGCCGACACCGGTGGCGCTCTGGGCGAGCAGTTCGGCGGCGTAGGCGCGTTCGACGTACTGGGAGAGGATCAGGACGGGCAGCGCGGGCAGTCGGCGGCGGGCCTCCACGGCGGCGCGCAGGCCCTCGTCGCGGAAGCCCGGCGGCAGCCGGACGTCGACCACGGCGACGTCGGGGCGGTGGTCGAGCAGGGCGGGCAGCAGGTCGTCGCCGTGCTCGACGGTCGCGCACACCTCGTGTCCCTCGCTGTGCAGCAGCAGGACCAGGCCCTCGCGGAGCAGGGCGTTGTCCTCGGCGATCAGGATCCGCACGGGATCACCACCTCCAGTACGGTCGGGCCCCCGGGCGGGCTGGACAGGCGGGTGGTCCCGTCGAACGCGGCGACCCTCCGGCGCAGGCCGGGCAGCCCGCTGCCGGCGCCCTCGGCGGCGCCGCCCCGTCCGTCGTCCTCGACCCGGACGGCGATGGCGTCGGCGGTGATCCGCAGCCGGACCAGGGCGCTGCGGGCGCCGCTGTGCCGGCCGACGTTGGCGAGCGCCTCGGAGACCACGAAGTAGGCCGCGGCCTCGGCGGCGGCCGGTGCGCGCGGCGGCGGGCCGGCGGATGCGCCGGGCGTGTCCAGCCCGACCCGGGTGGGCACGGCGCAGCGGTCGGCGAGCGAGCGTACGGCCTCGGCGAGGCCGCGGTCGGCGAGCAGCGGCGGGTGGATGCCGCGCACCAGGGCGCGCAGCGACTCCAGGGCCTGCTCGGCGACGAGCTGGGTGGAGTCCACCAACTCGGCTGCCTGCTCGGGGCGTCGGTCGAGCGCACGGCGGATCATGCCGAGCCGGAGCGAGACGGCGACCAGGTTGGCCTGGGCGCCGTCGTGCAGGTCCCGTTCGATCCGGCGCAGTTCGGCGGCGTGGGCGTCCAGCGCCTCGGACCGGCTGGTGGTCAGCTCCCGGACGCGCAGGGCGAGCGATGTGCCGGGCCGGGCGACCAGCAGCCGGCGGGAGGCCCGGGCGTGCAGGTCGGCGATCGGCGGCAGCGCGGCCAGGGCGATCACGGCGTAGCCGATCCCGTCGGCTGCTGCCGCGGTGGCCATCGGCCAGGAGTCGACGGTCAGCAGGATGATCTTCCCGCGTTCGGCCGGCAGGAGCTGCCACCACACCGGCGCGGTCAGCCAGTTGACGGCGTGGCTGCACAGGGTGAGGGCAGTCCCGCACAACACCGTTCCGGCGGTGCCGTGGGCGAGCAGCCACGCCAGGTCCTTGCGGACGGCCGGGTCGCGCACGGACATCCGGTCGCCGTACGGCGTGCTCAGCCGGTCGCCGCCCAGTCGACGGCCGACCTGACGCCGGTGGAACTCGGCGTAGCGGCGCAGCAGTTGCAGGGCTGGTGGGAGGAGCAGCAGGCCCACGCCCACCAGGCAGAGGGCGAGGACGGCGAGCAGCAGGCCGAGCGCGACCAGCGCGGCCAGACCGGTGCCGAGGCAGAGGAGGAGATAGCCGGCGGCGGCGGGGGAGCGGCGCACCGCGGACCGGGCGGTGGAGCGCAGGCCCGGGCGGATGGCGGACCGGACCGTGGACCCGGCAATCCTGGTCGCCCGCACGACTGTTCAGTGCCTCCGAGCCTCCGAGCCGACTTTCCGACCACCCTAACACCGGCGGCGGAACCGGCTGCGGCCTGCAGCCCTTCCCTCGGCAGCGGGGCCGCTCCACAATGGGGCGGGTCGATCGCGGAAGTGGGGGACCGGGGTGGAGTGGCTGCTGGGGATCGGTGGGGCGCTGCTGCTCGGCGTGCTGACCAATCTGGTGTACGACTTCGCCAAGTTCGGCGGCTCGCGGCTCGGTTCCCGGGTGCCGGTGCCGCGGGTCCGGCGGGCGAGCCTGACGGCGGCGGCCCGGGCGCACGACGTGCGGGCGGACGGGCTGGCGCCGCTGATCACCTGGTCGGCGGCCAGGCCGCTGACACCGAACACGCTGGTGACGGCGCACCACGGACGAGTGGAGCGCCCGCACGTGCTGGACGCGGTCGGGTGGGCCGACGAGGTGGCACGCCAGCGGGCGGCCGGTGCGGCGGGCCGGACGGCGTACGTCTCGCGGCTGACGGTCGATCACGGCGAGCACGGCGGCGCGCGGGTCTGCGAGGTGGACATCGCCGAGAGTGACTACGCGGAGTGCATGGCCACCACCCGGCTGGGCCGGGAGGATCCGGAGGTGGCCCGGCTGCTGCGCGAGGCGCTGGACGAGGGCCTGACGAGCTTCGTGGCCGTCGCGCCGCCCACGATGGTCAGTGCCTGCGTCGCGGTGCGGGATCGGCAGGGCCGGTTGTTGCTGCTCCGCCGCTCGCTGGCGGTCAACACCTTCCCGGCGCAGTGGACGGTCGGGATCAACGAAACGATGAAGTACCGCGACGAGCCTGGCGCCGCCGAGGACTTCTACGGGCTGGTCCGGCGGGCGCTGGAGGAGGAGCTGGGGCTGCTGCCGGACGACGTCGGGCCGACCGTGATCACCTGGCTGGGCTGGAGCGAGCCGGCCTCCTGCTACACGGTGGTGGCCACCGTCCGGTCCCGGCTCGACGCGGCCGAGATCGACCGCCGCCGTGAGGCCTGCCACAGCACTTTCGAGCACGACATGGCCGTCTGGGTGCCGTTCACCCGGCGTGCGGTCTCCGAACTGGTCGAAGGCGGCACCTGCCCGGACGGCTCGCGGCGCTGGTCGTACCTCGCACCGTTGGTGGCCTGGGAGGCCTGGCGGGCGGCGCAGCAGGAACGGGTGTAGACCGGAACGGGCGTTCCCGGGAACGGTCGTTCCGCGAGGAGCGGGCGTCCGTTCGGGACCGCCCCCGTCAGCCGACGGCGGCCCGCCAGTCCGCCGGACCGCTCGCCGGGAGGTGCTCCGGCAGACCCGGGGTCCAGCGCTTCGAACCGTCCGGCAGCACGGCCAGGGCCTCGACGCCGGGCCGGCGGGCGACCCAGGCGAGGGCGCGGTCCGGGCCCATGGCGAAGGCGGCGGTGGCCCAGGCGTCGGTGCGGGCGATGCCGGTGCCCGGGGAGCCGACCAGGGTGAGCGAGGCCAGGCCGCCGGCCGGGCGGCCGGTGTGCGGGTCGAGGATGTGCGCGCCGCACTCGGCGGTGCCCGAGGTGGCCACGGCCAGGTCGTGGCCGGCCAGGACGGCGGCCAGCAGCCCCGGCTGCCGGGGGTCGGCGACGCCGATCCGCCACGGCCCGCCGGCGGTTTGTACGTCCCCGCCGCCGCTGACGCAGTACTGCCGGGCTCCGGAGGAGCGCAGCAGGGCGGCCGCCTGCTCGACCGCCCAGCCCTTGACCCAGCCGCTGGGGTCGAGGCGGCCGCCCGGCCGCTCGGTGAAGTACCCGTCGGTCTCGGCGGCCACCTCGCGGCAGGCGGCCAGGACGGCGAGGACCTCCGGATCGCAGTCGTCCGGGGCGAGTTCGCCCCGGTCGAGGCGGCTGATGTCGCTGTCCGGCCGGTAGGTCGAGAACACCGCGTCGATCCGGTGCAGCCGCTCGGTGATCCGTTCCAGCACGGCCGGGGTGCCGGGGCCGGGGTCGCGCACGGCGATGGAGAAGACGGTGCCCATCACGGGTTCGGCGTGGCGCAGCACGGGCGCCTCAGCCCTTGGCCCGGTCGAGGGCGCTCTGCAGGGAGCGGACGTAGCCGTCGCTGGTGTACGTCGCGCCGCTGACCATGTCGATCCGGGCGCTCTGCGCGGCTATCGCCTCCTGGTTGAGGACCGGCAGTGCGGAGCTGTTGATCTCGCGGTCACGCCGTTCGGAGTTCGGGTACTTGACCACGTCGACGGCGGTGATCCGGCTGCCCGCGAGGGTGACCTGCACCTGCACCGGGCCGTAGCGGGTGTTGACGGTGTTGCCGCTGACCTTCCGGGTGGCGCCCGCGGCGGAGGCGGAGGCGGAGGGCGCGGGGGTGTTCGACGTCCCGGAGACGTCGGTTCCGGAACCGGAACCGGAACCGGAACCGGAACCGGAGCCGGAACCGGGACCGACGGCGGAGCCGGAGCCGGAGCCGGAGTCCGACCCCGAGCCGATCACCGGGGTCGGTCCGGTCGCCTCGTGCGGTTTGAGGGACAACAGCAGCACCACCCCGGCCGCGGTGGCGGCGCTGGTGACGACGGCTCGGCGCATGGGATCGACGCTCCTCAGGGACGTGGAATCGGAAGGGCTCAGAAGGAAAAGCTCTCGTGGTGGATGCGCCCCGGCCGCACCCCTGCCGCCCGCAGCGCGCGGACGGCCTCCTCGGCCATCGCCTCCGGGCCGCACAGGTAGACCTCGTGCCGGGCGAGGTCCGGGACCAGCCGGGCCAGCGCGGCCCCGAGGTCTCCGACCTCTTCGCGCGAGCCGAGCAGCTCGTGCACCGCCGCGCCGCGCCGCCGGGCGATCGCGGCCAGCTCCGCCCGGAACAGCACGTCCTGCGGCCGGCGGGCCCGCTGGACCAGCGTCAGCTCGCCCGGCAGGGTCTCGAACAGGGCGCGCAGCGGGGTGATCCCCACCCCGGCGCCGAGCAGCAGCACCCGGCGCTGCCGCAGCCGCCGCCCGGTGAACGCCCCGTACGGGCCCTCAGCGCGCACCCTGGTCCCCGGGCGCAGGGCGGCCACCGCGGCGCTGTGCCCGCCGAGGTCCTTGACCGTGAAGCGCAGGAAGTGCGGGTGCGGCGGCGCGGACAGCGAGTACGGGTTGGCGGCCCAGCGCAGCCCGGGCACCTGGAACTGGAGCCGGAAGAACTGGCCCGGCTCGGCGCCGAGTTCGTCCAGCCGCCGCCCGCTCAGGAAGAGCGACACCACGCCGGGGCCCTCCGGCCGCACCTCGGCGACCTCCAGACGGTGCCGCCGGTCGAGCAGCCACGGCCGCAGCAGCCGGAACCAGCCGAGCAGTGCGGCGGTGCCGAAGTAGAGGGCGTACCAGGCGGCCTGGCCGGGGCCGCCGCCCAGGTCTGCGCCGGTGGCCAGCTGGTGGGAGAAGGCCAGCGCCACCGCGAGGTAGGTCGCCAGGTGCAGGTAGTACCAGGTCTCGTAGGCGAGGCGGCGGCGCGCGATCCGGGCGGAGACCGCGCCGGTGCCGAGCAGCAGCAGGGTGCCCAGGGTGGCCTTGATCATCTCGGGGTAGTGGAACACGACCTCCACGCCCTCGCCGACCAGGCCGCGGTCGTCGGTCAGCGCGTAGCCCCAGACGGTCGTCAGCACGTGCACCGAGACCATGGCCACCATCCAGCGCCCGCCGAAGGCGTGCCAGCGGGCCAGCCGGTCCGCGCCCACCCCGCGCTCCACCGGCGGCAGCCGGGCCATCAGCAGGAGCAGCACCGGCGCGGCGTAGCCGGCCAGCAGCCCGGTGATCCGGCCGGCGCCGGTCAGCCAGCCGGCCGCGCCGACCACCGCCGGCGTGCCCTTCCACCAGAGCGCGAGCACGCCGAGCGCACCCACGGTGATCAGGCCGAGCGCCGCGCGCGGGTCGAGGGCGAGCGGCGGACGCGGCGCCGCCCGGTGCCTGGGCCGGTCGGACGCGGGCCCGGGCCGCGACGTCCGTGCGGCGGCAGTGGTCATCGGGAACCTCCTCAGCGCCCGGCGGCGAGTGCCGCCGAGGTCGCCAACGATCGCACCGCAAGCTCTGAGACCGCTCTGAACCGACCGGCCCACGGCCCCCTCTGCGAGGTCGTTCACACAGGTCAGCGATGGTGCGATGGCCTACGAACCATTCCTTGGGGTCTCACCGGTTTCTCATCCGGGCGCGCCAGGATGAACAATGCGAAGCACAAGCCCGAGGGAGCCCCATGGACGAGACCGCCGACCGCCCGGACTGGCGCGTCCTGGTCGTCGACGACGAACCGGACCTGGTCGAGGTGGTCTGCGGGGCCGTCCGGTACGAGGGCTGGCAGGCGCGCGGTGCGACCACCGGCCTGGCCGCCGTCGAGGCCGCCGAGGACTGGCGGCCGCACGCCGTGGTGCTCGACGTGATGCTGCCCGACCTCGACGGCCTGGAGGTGCTGCGCCGCATCCACGCCGGGCGGCCCGAGGTGCGGGTGCTCTTCCTCACCGCCCGGGACGCGGTCGAGGAGCGGATCGCCGGCATCGCGGCCGGCGGTGACGACTACGTGACCAAGCCGTTCAGCCTGGCCGAGGTGGTGGTCCGGCTGCACGGCCTGCTACGCCGGGCCGCCCCGCCCGCCGCGACGGGGCAGCCGCCCCCGCACGCGCTGGTGCTCGGCGACCTCGTACTGGACGACCGGGCCCACGAGGTCACCCGGGGCGGGGAGGTGGTCGAGCTCAGCCCGACCGAGTACGCGCTGCTCGCCCACCTGATGCGCCACCCCCGGCAGGTGCTCAGCAAGGCGCAGATCCTGGAGGCGGTCTGGTCGTACGACTTCGGCGGGCAGGCGCACATCGTGGAGCTGTACATCAGCTACCTGCGCAAGAAGGTGGACGCGGGCCGCAGCCCGATGATCCACACGGTGCGCGGCGCGGGGTACCTGATCAAGGCCGCGACGTGACGCGGGGCGGCCGGCTCCGCAGTGCGAGGCCGCGCGCCGCCCGGCTGGTGCCCCGCACCCTGCGCGCCCGGCTGACCGCCGGCCTGCTGGTGCTGCTCGTCGCCACCTGCGCCGCCGTCGGTTTCGCCACCACCGCCGCGCTGCGCCACTTCCTGGTCGACCGTCTGGACCAGCAGCTCGTCGAGTCCGGCGGCCGCTACGCCGCGAGCCTGGAGCACACCGGCCGGGGCGCCGGCCCCGACACCCGGGCCCAGACCCCCGGCACCCTCGGGGTGCGGCTGCTGGCAGGCCGGGTCACCGCCGCGGGCGTGGTCGACGGGGACGCCGACGACGTGGACGAACCCGGCGACGACGATGACCGGGTCACCTTCACCCCCGAGCAGCAGCACGCGCTGGCGGTCCTGCCCGTCAACGGCCCGGCCCGTAGCCTCGACCTCGGCCGGGCCCTGGGCCAGTACCGGGTCCGCGCGGTGGCGGGGCGGGACGGCGACGTGCTGGTCAGCGGTCTGCCGCTGCGCCAGGCCGAGGACACCGTCGAGCGGCTGGCGACCCTGGAGCTCACCGTCTTCGCGATCGCCGCCACCGCGGCGGGCGCGGCCGGGGCCGCCTGGGTCGGCTTCTCGCTGCGCCCGCTGCGGCGCGTGGTGGGCATGGCCGAGCGGGTCAGCGCCCTGCCGCTCGCCAGCGGCGAGGTGATGCTCGCCGAACGCGTGCCGGACGACGACCCGCGCACCGAGGTCGGCCGGGTCGGCGCCGCGCTCAACCGGATGCTCGGGCACGTCGGTGACGCCCTCGCCCGCCGCCACGCGGTGGAGGAACGGCTGCGCGCCTTCGCCGCCGACGCCAGCCACGAGCTGCGCACCCCGGTCGCGGCGGTCCGCGGCCACGCCGAACTGGCGCTGCGCCACCCCGGGCCGGTGCCGGCGGAGGTCCGGCACTCGCTGGAGCGGATCGACGCCGAGGCGGTGCGGATGGGGGCGATCGTCGAGGACCTGCTGCTGCTCGCCCGGCTGGACGCCGGCCGCCCGCTGGCCGCGGAGGAGGTGGACCTGACCCGGATCGCCCTCGACGCGGTGGCCGACGCCCGCGCCGCCGGGCCGGAGCACCGCTGGCGGCTCGCGCTGCCCGAGGACCCGGTGCCGGTCCGCGGGGACGAGCACCGGCTGAGCCAGGTGGTGGCCAATCTGCTGGCCAACGCCCGGACCCACACCCTGCCCGGAACCGCGGTCCTCCTGCGCCTCGAACGGGTGGACGGGCAGGTCGAGCTGAGCGTCACGGACGACGGCCCGGGGATCGCGCCCGAGCTGGTCGACCGGGTCTTCGAGCGCTTCGTCCGGGGTGACCGGGCCCGTTCCCGCGCCACCGGCTCGACCGGGCTCGGCCTGGCCATCGTCCGGGCCGTGGTCCGGGCGCACGGCGGCACGGTGGCGGTGGAGAGCCGGCCCGGCCGCACGGTGTTCACCGTACGGCTGCCGTGACGGCGGTCGGGTCGGCTGCCGTTCGCTGACGTGGGCATGGGCCGCGAGGTCCGGGACGGTGAGCCCCCGGGGCGGATGTGGTGGCGCAGCTCCTCGATCCGCCGGGTGCACCTGGGCCGTGGGCCCGACCTGGGCCGAGGCGATCCGGGCCGGTCGGCGTCCGCCCGGATCGCCACCGATCCGCCCCCGCCTCGTTGACCAGACGGCGCACGGCGCACGGTGTCGGCGGAGGGCGGGGAACGGGCATGGCGGGGAACGGGGCGGCGGCGGTGGGCGGTTCGCCGGAGCTGGAGGAGTCGTACCGGGTCTGCGAGCAGGAGGTGGCACGCCGGCTGGCCCCGTTGCGGGCGATCAGCGACATGCTGCCGCCCGAGGTGCGGCCGTACTTCCACGCCGTCAACGGCTTCGCCTCCCGGTCCGACCGGATCGCCGACGACGTCGATGCCGACGCCGACGCCCACGAAGGCGACGGTGAAGCCCACGAAGGCGACGGTGAAGCCCACGCCGTCGCCGGCCCCGCCGAGCGGGAGCGCCGGTTCGCCCGCTGGCGGGCCGAGACCCTGGCCGAACTGGCTGCCGGCCACAGCGAGCACCCGCTGCGCCGGGCCTTCGTGGACACCGTGCGGCGCTGGGAGCTGGACCCGGCGCTGGTCGAGGAGTTCCTGGACGCCACCCTGGCCGACGGCGCCCGCCCGCCGGCTTTCGAGACCCACGCGGACCTGCGCCGCCACCTGCGGGGCGTCGCGGGGACGATCACCGAACTGTGGGCCCCGCTGCTGGGGGTGCGGGGCCCGCAGGCGGTGGGCGCGCTGTCCGCACTGGGGGAGGCCTGCCAGCTGGCCGACATCCTGGAGGACCTCCCGCTCGACCTCGCGGCCGGCCGCTGCTACCTGCCGCAGGAGGACCTGCGCCGGCTCGGCCTGACCGTCGCCGACCTCGGCCGGCTCGCCCGCCGACGCGACCACCGGGCCGCCCTGGACGGGCTGGTCGAGTGCCAACAGGCGCAGATGCACCGGCTGCTGGAGCAGGCCCTGCCCGCCACCTGGCTCGCCGCCCCCGGCTGCCGCCCGTTCCTGCACACCCTGCTGCTCGGCGCCCAGCTCCAGTACGACGAAGTGGCCCTGGTGCGCTCACGCGTCCTGACCGAGGGCCTCACACCGCTGAGCTCCGACGGCATCACGCCCCACCGCCGCGGCCGTTCGGTGTCCTCGGAGGGCGCGCCCGCCCACGTCGCCGTGATCATGGACGGCAACCGCCGCTGGGCCGAGGCCCGGCGGCTGCCCGCCCAGCAGGGCCACCAGGCCGGGCAGCGGGCCGCACTGCGGCTGGTCAACGCGGCGCTGCGGCTGGGCATCCGGCACCTGAGCCTGTACGCGTTCTCCACCGAGAACTGGGACCGCCCGCCCGAGGAGCTGACCGCGCTGTTCGACTCGCTGGCCGACGGCCTCACCCGCAGCGCGGAGGGCCTGCACGCGCTCGGCGTGCGGATCCGCTGGTGCGGCCGGCGGGACCGGGTGGACGAGTCGCTGGCCTCCTCGATCGCGCTGGTGGAGAGCCTGACGTCCAACAACGGCACGCTGAGCCTGACGGTCTGCGTGGACTACGGCGGACGGGAGGAACTGACCGCCGCGGCCAGGAGCCTGGCCGCCGAGGCGGTGGCCGGTGGGATCCGTCCGGAGGCGATCGGCCCGGCCGACCTCGCCCGGCACCTGTACGTCCCGGACCTCCCGGACGTCGACCTGCTGATCCGCACCTCCGGGGAGCAGCGGATCAGCAACTTCCTGCCCTGGCAACTCGCCTACGCCGAGCTGCTGTTCGACCCCACGCCGTGGCCCGACTACGACCTGGCCCGGCTGCGCGGGGCGGTCCGGGCCTACGCGGCCCGCGAGCGCCGCTTCGGCGCCGGCGTGCCCGCCCAGTCCCGGCAGTCCGGGCAGCCCGGGCAGCCCCGCGACGACCGGCCGGCTGCCGCCGCTCCTCCTCCTACACGGCCGGGGGAGGGGTGTACGTCCCCTCGGCCGTGACGTACCCCAGCACGGTGTCCACGGTGACCGGGTGCGCGCCGAAGTTCGCGGTGTACGCGTCCACCGCCTCCTGGGTGGGGCGCAGCGGCACCCCGCTGAGCCGGACCTTCATCGGCTGCCCCGCGGGCACCGGCTGGGCCGTCAGCTTCCCCTCCGCCAGGCCGCAGTGGAAGGCCGAGCGCTGCCCCATCTCCGCCCCGCCGACCTCGCAGCGGCCGGAGCCCAGGCTGTCCTCGATCGCGCCGGCCAGGTTCACCACCTGGTAGACCCCCTGGGGGGTGCGGACGGAGACCCCGCCGTCCAGCGCCCCGTCGCCGCGTGCCTTCGGCGGGTTCGCGAGGGACGGGTCACCCTGGGCCGAGCGGATCGGCAGGCGCACCGCCGGGCCCCGGTCGTTCAGCACCATGCGCGCCGGGGCGACGACGTCCACCATCGCGTGGTGGCGGTCCAGTTGGGCCTGTGCCTCCGGGGTCCAGCGCACTTCCACCCAGCCGTCGGAGAGCGTGCCCAGTCTTCCGGCGCGGCCGGTGCCGCCGTCACCGGCACCGGCCGCCGTCCCGGTGAGCCACCCCAGTAGCGGGGCGGCCAGCGTCGCGCCCAGCAGCGACCGCCGCGTCGTGCTCATCGTTGCGAACCGTCCTTCCCGGGCCGCCCGGTACGGCCCCGGGACGGATCATCCGTCCACCGACCGTCTCCGAGGCCGGTGTGGAGGGAGAAACCACCCGTGTGGGGGGAGCGAGAAGCAGTCCCGGGTGGTTCGTTCGGGCACAGGAGCCCCCCGGGACCGCTGCCCGCCGGGTGTCCGGTCCGGTAACCGGGCACCCCGTCCGGAGGCCGGCCGCCTGCGCTCGCGCGGCGCGGGCACCAGGCGTTCACGTACCCCCTCCCACTCCGAGTTGAACGCGTTCAAAGTCGTGCGCCATGATGAGGACGTGCGAGAACACCCCGCCGCGGCCTGCGGCGGAGGGCGGTCCCGTGCTGCCCCGTCACGCTCCGAATCCCCGTACCAGACCACGGAGTCGACCGTGCGACACCTGCTGCAACGCCACCCCTTCGCGATGCGCACCCACTTCGTGCACTCGCTCGTCCTCACCTACGCCCTGCCGCCGAGCCGGCTCACCCCGCTGGTGCCGCCCGGCCTCGCCCTCGACACCTACACCGACCCCGACGGCACCGAGCACGGGTTCGTCGCCGCCGCCGTCGTGGACACCCGGGCGCTGCGCCCGGCCGCGCTGCCCGCCCGCCTCGGCCGGGACTTCATCCTCACCGGCTACCGGGTCTTCACCCGCTTCCCGACCCCCGGCGGCCGCACCATGCGCGGCCTGCGCATCCTGCGCTCGGACACCGACAGCCGGATGATGGCGGTCGGCGGCAACATCTTCTCCCGCTACCACTACCGGCACGCCCGGATCGGCACCCGGGTGCTCGGCGACACCCTGGAGTTCAAGGTGCTCAGCGGCGACGGCCGCGCCGACCTGCACGTGCGCGCCGACCTCGGCAGCGCCCCCGCCGCCCTCCCGCCGGGCAGCCCGTTCGCGGACGCCCGCGCCGCGCGCCGCTTCGCCGGCCCGCTGCCCTACACCTTCGAGTACGAGCCGCAGACCCGCTCGATGATCGTGGTCAAGGCCACCCGCGCCCACTGGGACCCGGCCCCGGTGTCCGTCGAGGTGCCCCGGCTCACCTTCTTCGACCACGGCCCGCTGGCCGGCAGCCGGCCGGTGCTCGCCAACGCCTTCCACGTCGCCGGCCTCGACTACGGCTGGCACGCCGGAGAGCGCCGCGACCTCACCGGAGCCGTCCGATGACCGCCCCCACCGCGGCCGGGCCCCGCCCGTCGGCCGCCTGCCCGGCCGTCCTGCGCCCGGCCGCTGCCCGGCTCGACGGCCCCCGCCCGTCCGGCGTGCGCGAAGTCGTCCGCTACAACTGGCCGATGTACGCCGCCGGTGCGCTCACCGTTGCCGCCGGCCGGGCGCTGGCCCGCCGACTGCCCGGCCCCGCCGCCGCGCTCGCCCGTACGGCCGCCGCCACCGCCGCCGGCTACCTCGCCGTCAGCACCCTCGCCACCTGGTGCGTCTACGACCGCTCCGCACTCCACCGCTACGACTGGCTGCCCGCCCTGCTGCCCGACGGCCCCGGCGACCACCTGGTGATCAGCACCGGCCTGGACGAGGCCAGCCGCCCGCTCGCCGCCCGCCACCCCGAAGCCCGCGGGCGGGTCGCCGACCTGTACGACCTGGCGCTGACCGCGGGCGGCTCGATCCGCCGCGCCCGCCGTCACGCCCCGCCCGCCCCCGGCGCCATCCCGGCCCGCCCGGGCGCCCTGCCCGCCGCAACGGGTGCCCTGGACACCGTGTTCGCCGTCTTCGCCGCCCACGAGCTGCGCCGGCCCGCCGACCGCACCGCCCTGTTCACCGAGGCCGCCCGCACCCTGCGCCCCGGCGGCACCCTGCTGCTGGTCGAACACCTGCGGGACGCCGCCAACACCGCCGTCTACGGCCCCGGCGCCTGGCACTTCCTGCCCCGCGACACCTGGCTCCGGCACGCCGCCGAGGCCGGCCTGCACCCGGCCGCCGAACGCCGGATCGCCGGCCTGGTCACCGCCTTCGCCTTCCGGAAGCCCGCATCATGACCGGACTGATCACCCTGGAATCCCAGCTGCGCCTGGTCGGCGCCGCCCTCGTGACCGCCGGCCTGGTCCACGCGGTGCTGCCCCGCGCCATCGGCTGGCCCGCGGACCTGTCCGGCACCACGCTGCTGACCCGTCAGGTCTCCTACGCCCACCTCTTCTTCATCGGCCTCGCCTGCGCCCTGCTCGGCCTGCTCCCGCTCTGCCTGGCCCCCGACCTGCTCGCCGGCGGCCGGCTGGGCACCGCCCTGCTGGCGGGCCAGACCCTCTTCTGGGGCCTGCGCTGGCTCTTCGAATTCGCCTACTTCTCGCCCCGGCTGTGGCGCGGCGACCGCCTGCGCACCCTCGCGCACCTCGGCCTGTCCGTCCTGTGGACCTGGGTGACGGCGGTCTTCGCCGCCGCCCTCTGGAGCACGGTCTAGGGCCTCTCTTATGGACCAGGTCGGATCAGCGCGCGGCGTTGGAGTGCGTGCATCGCAAGGCGGAGGAGGGCGTCCATGCGGAGCATGGGCAACCGACGACAACGCAGCGAGGTGCGTGCTCCAACGCCGCGCGCCCGGCATGATCCATAAGAGAGGCCCTAGTCCGGCCACGGCTTCCAGGCCTCCGGCTCGGACGGCGGCAACCGGCCCACCACGCCCAACGGCACCGGGCCGCCCACCGGGTGAGCCGGCCGGACGGTTCCCGCCGTCCTCAAGCCCCCAGGTAGCGCAACACCGCCAGGACCCGCCGGTGGCCGTCCACGTCCACCGGCAGGTCCAGCTTGGCGAAGATGTTGCCGATGTGCTTGTTCACCGCCGCGTCGCTGATGAAGAGCTCCGCCGCGAGCGTGGCGTTGGAGCGGCCCTGGGCCATCAGGGCCAGCACCTCGCGTTCGCGGGCGCTGAGGCGTTCCAGCGGGTCGTGCCGCAGTCGGACCAGTTGCTGGACCACCTCTGGGTCGACCACCGTCCCGCCGCCGGCCACCCGTTCCAGGCCGGCCATGAAGTCGGCGACCGCGCCCACCCGCTCCTTCAGCAGGTAGCCGACCGCCCGGCCGCCGTCGGAGTCCAACAGCCGCATCGCATAGGACTGTTCGACGTACTGGCTGAGCACCACCACCGGCAGTCCCGAGAACTCCCGGCGCAGACCGACGGCCGCGCGCAGGCCGTCGTCGCGGTTGCCCGGGGGCATCCGGACGTCCGTGACCACGAGGTCCGGCCGCTCGGCGCGTACGGCGGCGACCAGGGCGTCCGCGTCGCCGACGGCGGCGAGGGTGCGGTGCCCGAAGCGGTGCAGCAGCCCGACCATCCCCTCGCGGATCAGGACGGCGTCCTCGGCGACGATCACCCGAAGTGGCACGGTATCTCCACGTGGAGCAGGGTCGGACCGCCGGCCGGGCTGGACACCCGCATCCGGCCGTCGACGGCGGTGAGACGGTCGGCGAGCCCGGTCAGTCCGCTGCCGAGCGCCGGATCGGCGCCACCGCGGCCGTCGTCGGCGATCTCCAGGACGAGCAGGTCCGCGTGGTAGCGGCCGGAGACCCGGGCGTGGCCGGCGCCGCTGTGGCGGGCGATGTTGGTCATCGCCTCGCTGATCAGGTAGTAGAGGCCGGTCTCCAGCTGCCGGGGCAGCCGGCCGGGCAGATCCAGGTCGACGGCGACCGGGATCGGGAACCGGCCGGCCTGCTCCCGGACGGCGGCGGCCAGCCCGTGGTCGGCCAGCACCGGCGGGTTGAGGCCGCGCACGATCCGGCGTAACTCCTCGTGTGCGGCGCCGAGTTGCTCCTGCGCCCGGGCCAGCTGCGGGCCCAGCGGCGATTCCGGCGGGATGTCCAGGTGCATCAGCCCGAGCGTCATCCCCAGCGAGACCAGCCGCTGCTGCGCGCCGTCGTGCAGGTCCCGTTCGATCCGCTCCCGCTCGGCGTCGAAGGCGTCCACCAGCCGCGCCCGGGATGCCTTCACCTCCCGCAGCTGCACGCCCAACTCCGCGTCACGCGGGGCGAGCAGGGTGCGCGCGAGGGCCGCGCGGGCGCCCGCCCAGGAGGTCACCGTGTACGGAGAGGAGAGCAGCACGAAGGCCCCGAACACCGACCACGGCCAGGTGGAGCCGTCGAGTGACGAGAAGCAGAGCGCCGGCACTCCGAAGGAGAAGAACAGCACCAGCAGGTCCAGCCACCACAGCGAGGCTGCCGAGACCAGGGTGAAGCCCAGCTCGCGCCAGGTCACCGGCTCCGTCAGCCGGGTGGCCGCCCAGGCGCGCAGCCCCGGACCGTCCGGAGCCCGGTGCGGGTCCTCGGCCGGGTCCAGGTCCACCAGTCGCAGCCGGCGCCGCTCGACCGCCGCGACCGCCACCGCCGACAGCACCACCCCCACCAGCGGCGCCACCCCCACCAGCACCACCAGCAGCACGGCCCCCGCCACCAGCCCGGCGGCCACCACCGCCAGCGCCGCGGCGCCCACCAGCACCCCGCTCGCCAGGTACGCCACTGAGCGCCAAGGCCACGCGGAGGTGAGGAAGTTCAACGGCCGTTGGGCCATCGCCTGCCATGCCGTTCTCGGACGCATGCGAAGAACGATAGTGCGGCGGGGCAACGGGCGGGGTAGTGCAGGCACTACCTTCCCGGTAGTGCCCGGATCAGTGCCTCCGACGTGCGGATTCGCTGGAATTCCCGGCATGGAGAACCATCGGGAACCCACGGCGGACGGCCGCGCGGCCGCACCGCACGGCATGTCCGCACCGCACGGCATGTCCGAACCGCACGGCGCGGCCGAGCCGCACGGCGTGGTGGAGCTGCACGACGTCCGCAAGGTGCACGGCACCGGCGAAGGGGCCGTGACCGCACTCGACGGGGTGACGCTCGGCTTCCCGCGCGGCACCCTGACCGCGATCATGGGGCCCTCCGGCTCCGGGAAGTCCACGCTGCTCCAGTGCGCCGCCGGCCTGGACCGCCCCACCGGCGGCCGGGTGCTGCTGGCCGGTCTCGACCTCGGCGCCCAGAGCGAGCGCCGGCGCACCGAGCTGCGGCGCGAGCGGATCGGCTTCGTGTTCCAGGCGTACAACCTGGTCGAGTCGCTGACCGCCGCACAGAACGTCGAACTGCCCTCCCGCTTCGCGGGCCGCAGGAAGCGCGGGACCGTCGGCCGCGAGGAGGTGACCGCCGCGCTGCGCGCCGTCGGCTTGGCCGAGCGCGCCGGGCACCGGCCGAGCGGCCTGTCCGGTGGCCAGCAGCAGCGCGTAGCCCTGGCCCGCGCCCTGGTCACCCGCCCCGACGTGCTCTTCGCCGACGAGCCCACCGGCGCGCTGGACACCCGCACCTCGGACGAAGTCCTGAGTCTGCTACGGCGGTTGGTGGACGAGCAGGGGCAGACCACGATCATGGTCACCCATGACCCGACGGCCGCCGCCATCGCCGACACCGTGGTCTTCCTCCAGGACGGACGGATCGCCGACCGGCTGGACCTCGACGGTGACACCACCCGCGCCGCCGCCGCCGTCGTGGCCCGCATGGCCCGGCTGGAGGCGTGATGCTGATCCTCGCCAACGTCCGCGAGCGCTGGTCGAGTCACCTCGCCTGCTGGCTCGCGGTCCTGGTCGGCGCCGGGCTGATCACGGCGACCCTGACCGTGTACGAGTCCGCCCGTCCCGCCGTCCAGCCCCGCCTTGCCGCCACCACCGCCCTGGTACTCCCGCCGCAGGCCACCGACCGCGGTGGCAGCCCCAAGGACCGCATCCCGTGGAGCCCCGCCGAGGCGGCGGCTCTCACCGACCGGCTGCGCGCGCTGCCCGGCGTGGCAGCCGTCGTGGTGGACCGCGTCTTCTACGCCCAGGCCGTCCGGGACGGCAGGCCGGTCCCCGACGAGGGCGCGGCCGAGGCCGGACACGGCTGGTCCTCGGCCCGGCTGGCCCCGTACCGGCTGCTCACCGGCCGGGCCCCGGACACCGCCGAGGAGGTGGTGGTCGACCAGTCCCTCGGCGTCCCGGCCGGCGCCCGGCTGACCGTCAACCTCACCGCCGGACGCACCGAGTTCACCGTCGTCGGCACGGTGGACGGCCCCGGCTACTACCTCAGCGACGCCGCAGCCGCGCAGCGCGACCCGGGCGCCCGGACGATCGCCCTGCTCCCCGCCCCCGACACCCCGGCCGCCGGCCTGGCCGCGGCCGCCCGCACGGCCGTCGGCGACCGGGCGACGGTGGTCACCGGCGACGGCCGCGCCGCGCTCCAGCCCCGCCACGTCGAGCACCGGCGCTTCCTCGGCACCCAGCTGATCGCCGCACTGGCCACCCTCGGCGTGTTCACCACCGGCTTCCTGGTCGCCTCGATGCTCGTCCTCGCCACCGGCCTGCGGCGCCGCGAACTCGGCCTGCTGCGCACCTTCGGCGCCACCCCGGGCCAACTGCGCCGGATGCTCCTCGGCGAGGCCGCGGTGGTCGGCCTGCTGGGCTCGGCGGCGGGCTGCCTCGCCGGCCTCGCGGCCGCCCCACTGCTGCGCGACGCCCTGCTGCGCCTGGACGTCGCGCCGCCGGGGCTCGCGGTCCGGGTCACGGCCTGGCCGCTGCTCACCGCCACCGCGATCGGCGTCGGCGTCAGCGTGCTCGGCGCCTGGGCGGCGAGCCGCCCGGCCGTCCGGGTCGCACCGTTGGAGGCACTGCACGAGAACCGCACGGGAGAACGGAGGCCGAGCCGCGCCCGGCTGGTCGGCGGACTGGCGGTGCTCGGCCTCGGCACCGGCTGCGCGGTCCTCACCGCCACCGCCGCCGCGGACCGCCGGGTCAGCCTGGCGATCACCGCCACCATGGTGCTGATCACGGCGGCCGCCCTGCTCGCCCCGGCCCTGGTCGGCCCGGTGGGCCGGGTGGTGACCGCACCGCTGCGACGGCTCGGCTCGGCCGGACCGCTGCTGCTGCGGGCCGGGCTGACGGCGGGCGCCGGCCGCGCCGCCGCCACAGCGGCACCGGTGATCGCGGCGGTCGGCTTCGCCGTGCTGCTCAGCGGCGCGGTGGAGACGATGCGGGCGGCCCACCCGGCCGGGCAGGCCCTGCGGCTCGCCGGCCAGGCGATCGTCACCAACGACGGCACCCCGGGCCTCACCGACGAGGCGGCCGCCGCCCACCCGGTCGGCAAGGCCGCCCTCCCGACCCGCGCCTTCGTCCACCGGGCCGACGGGACGACCGTCGTGATCGACGCCCTCGGCTCCCGCGACCCGGCCTGGAGCCGGCCCGGAGAGGCTGTCCTGGGAGTGTCGACGGCGAAGTGGCTGGGCGTGACGGCGGGGCAGCAGTACCCGGTCCGCTTCGCCGACGGCGCCACCGTCCCGCTGCGCATCGCCGGGATCCTGCCGGACGACCCGGCCCGCGGCGACTTCGTCCTCGCCCGGCCCCTCGTCCGCAGCCACGACCCGGCCGCCCTGGGCGACGACCTCTTCGTCCCGGCGGACAGCAGGCCCGTCGCGGTGGTCCCCGGCACGGCCGTCCACGACGCCGTCCGCTACGCGCTGGACGACTACGACACGGACGCCCGGCTGACCGACAGCCTCGCCGCGATGCTGATCGCCGTCGCCGTCGGCTACAGCGCGATCGCCACCGCCAACAGCACCGCCCTGTCCGCCCGCAGCCGCCGCCGCGACCTCGCCGTCCTGCGTTCCACCGGTGGCACCGCCCGCCAACTGGTCCTGCTCGCCGCGGCCGAAGCGGCCCTGGTGACCGCCATCGCCACCGTGCTGGGCCTGCTGGCCACCCTCCCGCCCCTGGCCGGCCTCGCCTCCGGTCTCTCCCAGAGCACCGGAGCCCCCGTCACCCTCCATCTGGATCCGGCCGCCCTCACGGCCGTGACCTGCGCCTGTCTGCTGCTGGCGGGCACGACCGGTGCGGTGGTGACGTGGCGTTCGGTGCGCCGGCCGTGAGGCGGCCGTCCACCTGAACCGTCCCCCGCCGCCGCGCGCGCTGCGTCAGAGGTTCGCCGGGAGGGCCGGCGCCCGGCGGGGCTGGGGCGGGAGGGCGAGGGTGAGGGCCTCGCGGGAGACCGCCGGGAGGGCGAGGGCGGTGGCGGTTTCGGCCGGGAGGGGGTGGAGGCCGAGCAGGGCGGTGGTGAGGCGGGTGGTGGCGCGGTGCCAGTCGGGGATGCGCTGGAGCATGGCGTGGCCGCTGCCGGTGACGGTGTAGCCGCAGACCCGGGCGCCCGCGGCGCGGCTGCGGGCGGCGAAGGCGTGGGTGTCGGCGGGCGGGGTGACGGTGTCGCGGTCGCCGTGCAGCATCAGCACGTCCCGTCCGGCGAGCTGTTCGCACGGGTCCTCGGCCGGGCACCACGGTGCGAGGGCGATCAGGCCGGTGACGGACGGGTGGCCGCCGGCCTGGAGTGCGGCGCGTCCGCCCATCGAGTGGCCGACCAGTACGGTCGGCACCGGCCCGAGCAGCGCGGCCAGTTCGTCGAGCGCGGTGGTCGCGTCCAGTGCGGCGTCCGCCCGCTCACCGTTCCAGCCGCGGTGGCGGTAGCGGACGGTCCCGACGGCGATGCCGGCGTCCGCGGTCGCCCTGGTGAGCCCGCGCAGGAAGCCGTGCATCCGCAGCAGCGGGAGGTTGAGGAGCCCGGGCCGGGCGAGGTTGTGCTCCTCGCCGCCGTGCAGCACCAGGACGGCGGCCCGCGCCGCCTCCGGCCGGACGTGCCAGTGCAGCGCCCGGTGGCCCACCGCGCGCTCCGCCGCCGTACCGTTCACTGCCGCACCGTCCCGTCCGTCCCGCCCCGTGGCCCGTCCCCCCGGACCGCCACTGTACGCGCGCGGACGGCTGGACGGTTCACCCGAGGGGGCCGTCCCGGACACCGGAAGGGGGAGCAGAGCCGGTAGCCCGTGGTGTCTGCCGGCTCAGACCTTCAGCAGGCCCTGCTCGCGCACCAGCCAGCAGATCGCGGTGAGGCGGGTCACGGCGTAGTCGTAACCGACCGGCTCCCGCCAGCCGATCTCGGCGAGCGCGTCCAGGAAGCCCAGCGCGTAGTCCGACAACTCCCCACGGTCCACGGGCCAGGGCGCGAGTTCCGGCCCCTGCGCGTACAGCAGCTCCCGCAGCATCGCCGTGTGCTGGTCGACCGCCGCCACGAAGCCCGGCTCGAAGGCGAACTCGGCCAGCCGGGGCGTGAAGGCGGTCACGATGCCGGGCAGCGGGCAGCCGGCCGGCTCGTCGGGGAGCGCCGGAAGGAATCGTCGGAGGTGGCGAACATCCGTCCACGGTAGGCGAGCCCCGGGACGGGAACGGGCGGCCGTGAGGGTTCCGTGCTGAGACCTTGGCCACCCCTGCCCGGGCCGGCCCGCCCGCCCCGCGGACGTTCTGCGGCCCGGCGGATCCGTTGCGCCGACCGCCGGGTGGTCGGTACCACAATGGCCGGCATGGATCTCCGCATCTTCACCGAACCCCAGCAGGGCGCGAGCTACGACACCCTCCTCGCGGTCGCCCGCACCGCCGAGGAGCTCGGTGCCTTCAGCGCCTTCTTCCGTTCCGACCACTACCTGAAGATGGGCGACGTCGACGGCCTGCCCGGGCCCACCGACGCCTGGATCACCCTGGCCGGTCTCGCCCGCGACACCAGCACCATCCGCCTGGGCACCCTGATGACCGCCGCGACCTTCCGGCTGCCGGGCGTGACCGCGATCCAGGTCGCCCAGGTGGACGCGATGAGCGGCGGCCGGGTCGAGTTCGGCCTCGGCGCGGGCTGGTACGAGGCCGAGCACACCGCGTACGGCATCCCCTTCCCGAAGGAGAAGTTCGGGCGGCTGGAGGAGCAGCTGGCGATCATCACCGGGCTGTGGAACACCAAGCTCGGCGACACCTTCGACTTCGCCGGCGAGTACTACACGCTGACCGACTCGCCCGCGCTGCCCAAGCCTGCCCAGGAGCACGTCCCGGTGCTGGTCGGCGGCCTCGGCCCCAAGCGCACCCCGGCCCTGGCGGCCCGCTTCGCCGACGAGTTCAACCTGCCGTTCGCCTCGGTGGACGACACCGTCGCCCAGTTCGGCCGGGTCCGCGCCGCCGTCGAGCGGGCCGGGCGCTCGGCCGACGACCTGGTCTACTCCAACGCCCTGGTGGCCTGTGTCGGCCGCGACGACGCCGAGGTGGCCCGTCGCGCCGCCGCGATCGGCCGCGAGGTGGACGAGCTGAAGGAGAACGGCCTGGCCGGCACCCCGGACGAGGTGGTCGAGAAGATCGGCCGGTACGCGGCGGCCGGCAGCGAGCGGATCTACTTCCAGATCCTCGACCTGGACGACCTCGACCACCTGGAGCTGATCGCCTCCAGGATCGCCCCGCAGCTCGGCTGACGCGCCCTTCGGGCCGTCGGCGGGCCGGCGGCCCGGCACCGGCCGGGGTCGTCCGTACCCGCCCCGACCTCCGCCCTTTACTCACTCTTGGGAATGCGCCATGCTCCTTGGACGGGAACGGCGGGGGGAGACCGGGTGAGCGGGACGAGAACGGTGCGGACGGCGGCGCCGAGGGTGCCGCCGCCGCGCACCGCCGGGGAACGCGTCGTCCTGCCCGCGCCGTACGAGCCGCCCGCCCGGCACGAGCTGCGCGGGCCCGGGCCGGCGGCCCTGCGCTACCCGGCCGGGGACCTGCTGGTCGTCACCGGTCTGCCGGGCAGCGGCAAGAGCACCCTGATGCGCCGCTGCGTCCGCGCCCCGCTGATCGACTCCCAGCTGGTCCGCGAGGAGTACGCGGCCAGGCTGCCCGGCCGCCTGCCGTACGCGTTCTACCGCCCGCTGGCCCGGCTCGCCCACTACCGGCGGCTGCGCCGGGCCGTGCTGGACGGCGGGCCGCTCGCGGTGCACGACTGCGGCACCCAGCCCTGGGTGCGGGCCTGGCTGGTCGGGGCCGCCGCCCGGCAGGGCCGCCGGGTGCACCTGCTGCTGCTCGACGCCGACCCGGCCGAGGCGCTGGACGGGCAGCGGCGGCGCGGGCGCGGCGTCTCGCGCTACGCCTTCGCCCGGCACCTGGCCGCGGTCGGCCGGCTGCGCCGCCGGATCCTGGAGGCCGGGCGGCTGCCGGCCGGCTGTGCGTCGGCCGTGGTACTGGACCGGGCCGCCGCGCGCGCCCTGCGGGAGATCGACTTCACGGCGTCGTAGTCTCGGCGAGTCCGCGCCGGGCGCCGGCGGGTCCGGCCGGAGCAGGCCCGGGGCGCGGCGCAGACTCCGTCAACTCCCCCGTCAGGAGCGCTGATGCGTCGTACTGCCCGGGTGCGCTCGCGTGCCCCCCGACTGTTCCCCTGCGCCGCTGCGCTGGTCGCCGTGGCCGGTCTGAGCCAGTTCGCCGCACCGGCCGCGCACCGCGCCGCTGTGCCGGCGGCCGGGTGCGTGGACGACGGCGACGGTGCGGCCGGTGCCGGTGCCGGTGCCGCGGCCCGGCTGCCGGCCGGCAGCCGCCCGGGCCGGGACCCGAACGAGGTCAGCGCCGCGCAGGCCCGGGCGATGCAGGCCGACCTCGACCAGCGGCTCGCCGAACTGGGCACCGGCCGGGTCCGGGCCGCCGTTCCCACCACCGTCCCGGTCTTCGTCCACGTGATCCACGACGGCGGCGCCGGACGGCTCGACCAGGCCGCCGTCGCGGGCCAGATCGACCACCTCAACAGCAGCTACGGCGGCCAGGGCGAGGGCAACGCCCCGAGCCCGTTCCACTTCCGGCTGGCCGGCACGGACTGGACCGACAACGCCTCCTGGTACACCGGCATGACCCCGGGCTCGCCGGCCGAGCGGGCGATGAAGACCACCCTGCGCAAGGGGGACCAGGGCACCCTCAACCTCTACACCGCCCGGCTCGGCAAGTCCCTGCTCGGCTGGTCGACGTTCCCGAACGCGTACCGGACGAACCCGGCCGACGACGGCGTCGTGGTGCTCGACGCCTCCCTGCCGGGCGGCGCCGCCACCCACTACAACGAGGGCAACACCGCGACCCACGAGATCGGCCACTGGCTCGGCCTCCTCCACACCTTCCAGGGCGGCTGCCGGGCCCCGGGCGACTACGTGGACGACACCCCGGCCGAGCGCACCGCCGCCTCCGGCTGCCCAGAGGGCCGCGACACCTGCCCCGGCCCGGGGCTCGACCCGATCCACAACTTCATGGACTACAGCTACGACTCCTGCATGACCCAGTTCACCCCGGGCCAGGTCCAGCGGATGGCCAACGCCTGGGCCGCCTACCGGAGTTGAGTCGAGCCGGGGTCGACCCGGAGGGCGGCTCAGCAGAACACCACGAGGTAGAGCAGCGTCCGGCCGCCGGAGGCGCGGAACTCGTACGCCAGATATTCCAGGGCGGAGGCCCGCTGCCAGGCGTCCGGACGTTCCTCGGGGGCGAGCAGGGAGGGCACGAAGAAGCCCGGTGAGGCTTCGTGCAGCCGGCCCCACCGGCCCAGCGTCATCTCGTCCGCGTGGACCGCCAGCCGCTTCGCCAGCCGCCGGTCCACCGGGCCGCGGGCCAGCCGCCAGCAGCGTCCTTCGGAGTCCACGAAGCCGCCCGACTCGAGCGGGTCGTGGAGCACCCAGCCGTCCTCGTCCTCGTCCTTGGGCGGCAGGGCGGCCAGGACCTCGGCGAAGCCGCCGGTGCGGCGGCGCGGTTTGCTCGGCATCCGGGCATCCTCCCAGTTCCTGATCGCCCGTCGCACTTGGAATTGAATGCGGTGGGCCGCTTCCGGCGTGGCAGATGGCGACTGTTTGTCCGATTTGATCTATGTTCGGCGGGTCCGGACCGATCAGGAGCAACCGAAGGAGCAAGGGCATGAGTGCCAATCCCCGGATCGTCGTCGGCGTGGACGGCTCGCCCGCCTCGGAGCAGGCGCTGCGCTGGGCGATCGACTACGCACGGGCCGTCGGCGGGACGGTCCACGCGATCGCCGCCTGGGAGTACCCGGCCTTCTACGGCTGGGCCGGGCAGGGCGTGCCGACCGTCGAGACCTTCAACCCCGAGGAGATCGCCGGGAAGACCCTCAGCGAGACCATCACCAAGGTGGCCGGCGACGACGCCGGCGTGCAGATCACCGAGACCGTGATGCCCGGCAACGCCGCCCGGGCGCTGCTGGAGGCCGCCAAGGGCGCCGCGCTGATCGTCGTCGGAAGCCGGGGCCTGGGCGGCTTCACCGGCGTGCTGCTCGGCTCGGTCAGCCGCCATCTCACCGAGCACGCGCCCTGCCCGGTGGTCGTGGTGCGCGAGGGCCAGGCCGCCCCGGAGCAGTCGGCGTAGCGCACCGGGGCCGGTACCCCGCCGGGCCGCCGTACGGACCAGAATGGAGACATGCCAGAAGGTGACTCCGTCTACCGCGCGGCGGCCCACTTGCACGAGGCCCTCGCCGGACAGCCGCTGACCAGCGCGGACCTGCGGGTGCCCGCGCACGCCACCGCCGACCTCACCGGCCGCCGGGTGCTGGAGGTCGCCCCGCGCGGCAAGCACCTGCTCGCCCGCTTCGACGGCGGCCTCACCCTCCACACCCACCTGCGGATGGACGGCCGCTGGGAGGTCTACCGCCCCGGCGAGCGGTGGACCGGCGGCCCCGACCGGCAGATCCGCGCCGTCCTCGGCACCGACCGGGGCACCGCCGTCGGCTACCGGCTGCCCGTCGTCGAACTGCTGCGCACCGCCGACGAACGGCGGATCGTCGGCCACCTCGGCCCCGACCTGCTCGGCCCCGACTGGGACCCGGTCGAGGCCGTCCGCCGGCTCCTCGCCCGCCCGGGCCGCCCGCTCGTCGAGGCCCTGCTCGACCAGCGCAACCTCGCCGGGATCGGCAACGTCTACGCCAACGAGCTGTGCTTCGTGGCGGGCGTCACCCCCTGGACCGAGGTCGGCGAACTCCCGCACCCCGACCGGCTGGTGGAGCGCGCCCGGCAGATGCTGGAGGCCAACAAGCTGCGCCCCGGCCACATCACCACCGGCGACACCCGGCCCGGCTACCAGCACTGGGTCTACGGCCGGGCCGGACGGCCCTGCCCGCGCTGCGTCACTCCCGTGGTCACCGGGCGGCAGGGCTCGCCGCCGCGCGACCGGGCGGTGTACTGGTGCCCGTACTGCCAGCGCGGCCCGGCCCCGGAGGTCACGGCCGCTCGACCAGCGCGGGGTGGCGGGGGTCGTCCACCCGGACGGTGACGTCGGCCGCCTCGGCGGGCCCGGTCTGCGCCTCGTAGCGGGCGAAGGCGGGCAGCGTCCACTGCTGGTCGGCCGGGGTACGGCGGGCCAGTGCGGCCGGGCCGAGGGCCAGGTGGACGGTCAGCTCCAGCGGCAGCCAGCGGCCGAGCAGCAGGGCGCCGTCCAGCAACAGCACGCCGCCGGGCGGGAGTTCGGTGTACGGGGCGCGGGTCGACCGGTCGGTGACCGGGTCGCGCAGGGAGGGCAGGACGCGGCCGCTGCCGCCCGGCTCCAGCGGGTCGAGCACCTCGCGCAGCAGGGCGCCGTCGTCCAGCCAGAGGTCGTGGAAGGCGTCCGCGTCCTGGTGGCCGTACTCCAGCCGGATCGAGGCGGGGCGCAGGAAGCCGGAGGCCGAGACCCGCAGCGTCGGGTGGCCGCGCAGCCGCAGCGGCTCCACCAGGGAGTCGGCGAGCGCCTCGGGCCGGGCGGCGGCCGCGCCGTCCACGGCGACCCGCAGGCGCCGGCCGCCGGCGCCGGGCAGGGCGGTGATGCGGTCGGCGAGCAACTCGGCCAGGTTGTCGGGGGAGATCGGGCGTACCTGCATCGGGTCGTCCTGCCGTTTCGTGGGGTCCTGTCGTTTCGCCGGGGCGCTCAGTGCAGGGGGAGGGCGTGCAGGATGTCGTCGTGGCCCGCGTAGAGGAGGTTTCCGTCGAAGGCGAGCGTCCAGACGTCCTTGCCCGGGCCCGAGTCGTGGAAGGTCCAGCCCAGCTCGCCGGTCGAGGTGTGGATCGCGCTGACGCCGCCGACCGCCGTACCCGGGACGAACAGCGTCCTGTCGCCGACCAGCGGACGGGTGCGGCGGTCCAGTGGGAACGGCAGCCGGCAGGACCAGAGCACGGTGCCGGAGTGCGACTCGTGGCAGGTGACGACGCCCTGGTCCCACGGGATGTACACCTGGGGGCCGTCATGGAGGGGCGGCAGGGCCCGCCGGGACTCGCCACGGGCGGGGGAGTACGTCCAGCCCGGCTCGCCGGTGGCCCGCAGCATGCGCACGCCGCCGTTGCCGTCGGGGACGTAGAAGTTCCCCGAGCCGGTCACGCACCAGCGCAGGTCCTCGTCACCGGGGGCGGTCCACAGCTCGCGGCCGGTGGCGGCATCCCGGGCCACCAGCTCGGCGCGGCCGCCGAGGAAACGGACGCAGGCGAGGAGGCCGCCTCCGCTGTGGGTGGTGGGGATGACGGGCTGCTCCTCCCGCTCGGTGCGGACGGACCAGAGCAGGGAGCGGTCGGTGACCCGCAGCGCGAAGAGACGGTTGTCCGTCGGGGCGCCGTCGGCCCGCGGGCGGCCCCAGGAGTAGCCGTAGAGGACGCCGGGGCCGTAGCGGTCGTAGCCGGCGAGGCGGATCTGCCCCTGGAGCTCGTCGGGCAGCGGCCGGCTCCAGTCGGCGGCGGGGTCGGTGAAGTGGCGGGCCTCGACGTGGCCCTCGTAGGTGGTGAAGAGGTGTTCGGGCCCGACCACCACCTTGCCGAGCATGTCGAGGTCACTGGGCCAGCTGCGGGCGGCCGGCGGGTCGACGACCAGCAGCCGGGCGGCGGTGCCCTTGGCGGGGTCGAGGACCTGCAGACCGTTCTTGGAGAGGTAGACCGGGCGGCCCGGCGGGTCGGTGAGCCGCTCCGGGGTCATCGCCTCCGGGCCGCGGTAGGTCCAGACCGGCGTCGGCCCGGACAGCGCGGTCGGATTCGGCCTGGTCGGCCCCGGCGAGGGCAGGGCCTCACCGAAACCCGAACGGCCGAACGCCCAGGCGGCCCCGCCCACCGCGAGCACCCCGGCCCCGACCAGCATCCGGCGCCGACTCGGCCGCGGGCGCTCACCGCCGCCCGCGATCACGTCCTCGGAGGTCTCGCCGCCGGCGGCTTCCTCGTCCCACTGCCACGACGTTCCACGTGTGGGACCCCCGGACGACGGCGACTGCATGCGGCTCTCGCTTCCCCACCGGCGGCCTCACGCCGCCACCCGCCCGGAGAATATCGAACGGGTCCCGAACCGCCCGGAACCCCCGCGACGCCCCCGCACGAGGTCCGTCCGGGAGCCCGGGGGAGGTACGCCGTGACGGCCGAGACGATCACACCCGAGCGGATCCCCCGAGGTCGACCGCGGTGGCGCGACGGGATGTGCCCGGCATGCCGTCCGTGCCGGTGCGAGCCGGGCTCCGGGGCCGCCCGGGGCCGGAGCGGGCTCGCCTTGACACTGTTGCGGGCCCGGCGTAGCACAAGAGCATGCGCCATCCGCACGCGACCGGTGGGGCCGCTGGTACGCGGCCCGGTCCGGACCGGCCGCAGGAGCCCGGCGCCGGCGCGCAGACGGGTCGGGCGGCCCGCCGGTCCGTCCCCGAGACGGACCGGCGGACGGAGCACCGGCGGGACGGGCTCTTCGCCGAGGCGGTGCGCCGGGTGCTCGGGTCCACCGGGGCGTACGGCGCGCTGGTGTACCTGCGCTCGCGGGACCGCCGGTCGCTGGTGCTGCGCACGATCACGGGCGTGCCGCTGGCAGTGATGAGCCCGTTCCGGCGGGTGGCCGCCGCGGGGCCGCTGCCGGTCGCGGTCTGCTTCCGGACCGGGCACGTGATCACCCTGACCGGCACCGAGGACACCATGCGGCGCTTCCCGCAGCTCGCGGTCGGCCTGCCGTACGACTTCGCCTCCGCCTGCGTGCCGGTGGCGCACGGTGAGGAGCGGTTCGGGGTGCTGAGCGGGCTGTGGCCCGCCTCGGACGAGGGCGTTCCGGAGCCGGCGGTCCGGCGGCTGGCCGAGGTGGCCGAGCGACTGGGTGGGGAACTGGCCGAGCTGGCGGAGCCCGGGCAGCCGATGGAACCCGGCGGCGAGGTGGCCGTGGTGGAGCTGCCGCCGCCGGCGGCGTCGGCCACCCGGGCCGGGCTGTTCGACTGGGACGTGGCCACCGGGGCACTCGCCGCCGACGAGCGGTTCCGGGAGATCTTCGGCTTCGGGCCGGGCGAGTTCGACGGCACGGTGGCCGCGCTGAACAACCGGGTCGCCCCCGGCGACCTGCCGGAGTTCCGGGCCGCCGCCCGCATCGCGCTGCAGCGCGGCGAGGTGCTGGCCGCCCGGGTCCGGGTACTCGGGCCGGACGGCCTGCCGTACCCGGTGGAGCTGTGGGCCCGGGTGCCCGTGGCGATCTCCGACGGCCGGACCCACCTGGTCGGCGCGGTGCTGGACGTGCGGAGCCTGACCGACGCCGCGGCCGCCGTCGAGCGGCTGCACGAGGGGGTGTTCTCGCTCGACCCGGACGGCCGGATCTGCTACGCCAACCGCGCCACCGAGCCGCTGCTCCGGGCCCGCCGCGAGGACCTGCTCGGCCACCACCCCTGGGACGTGCTGCCCTGGCTCGCCGACCCCTTCTACGAGAACCGCTACCGCGCCGCCCTGCTCTCCCAGCGGCCCACCGCCTTCCTGGCCGCCCACCCGCCGGACGGCTGGCTCGCCTTCTCGCTCTACCCGGACCCGCACGGCGTCACCGGCCGGGTGGTCGCGGCCGAGGCGCCGCCGGGTGCTGCCGAGCCGCTCGCCGCCCCGCCGCCCGCCCGCACCGGGGTGGGCAGCACCCACCACCTGCTCCAGCTGGCCAGCGCCCTCACCGAGGCGGTCACCGTGCGGGACGTCTGCCGGGCGGTGGCCGAGGAACTCCTGCCGGCCATCGGCGGCCAGGAGCTCGCCATCTACGCGGTGCGCGACCAGCGCCTGCACCTGCTCTCGCAGACCGGCTACCCGGACGGCTTCCTGGACGCCTTCGAGAGCACCCCGGTCGACGCCCGGGTGCCCGGCGCGGAGACGCTCAGCACCGGCACCCCGATCTTCTTCGAGTCGGTGCGCGAACTCGCCGCCACCTACCCCGGCCTGACCCTGGACGAGATGGGCGCCTGGGCCTTCCTGCCGCTGATCGCCTCCGGCCGGTCGGCAGCTGCATCATCGGCTTCGACCTGCCGCGTCCGTTCACCGTGGAGGAGCGCGGCCTGCTCACCGCGCTCGGCGGCTTCATCGCCCAGGCCCTGGAGCGCGCCCGGCTGTACGACGCCGAGTTCCTCCTGGCCCGTGGCCTGCAGCAGGCGCTGCTGCCGCACGGGCTGCCCGAGGTGCCCGGCATCCGGATCACCGCCCGCTACCTGCCCGGCACCCAGGGCATGGAGATCGGCGGCGACTGGTACGACGCGATCGTCACCGGCGGGGACGTCACCCTGGTGATCGGCGACGTCGAGGGCCACAGCGTCGGCGCGGCCGCCGCGATGGGACAGCTGCGCAGTGCCGTGCGCGCCTTCGCCACCGGCGGCGACCCGCCCGACGAGGTGCTCGCCCGCACCAACCGGCTGCTGCTCGACCTCGACCTCGGGCTGCTCGCCAGCTGCTGCCTGGTCCGGCCGACCCCGGCCGCCGGCCTCGCCCGGATCGCCCGGGCGGGGCACCTCCCGCCGGTGCTGCGACACCCCGGCGGGCGGGCCGAGGCGCTGTATGTCCCGGGCGGGCCGCTGCTCGGGGTGGAC
The DNA here is from genome assembly GCF_044767505.1 of Kitasatospora sp. NPDC101235. Taxonomy (NCBI): domain Bacteria; kingdom Bacillati; phylum Actinomycetota; class Actinomycetes; order Kitasatosporales; family Streptomycetaceae; genus Kitasatospora; species Kitasatospora sp. NPDC101235. Next base: position 289,164 of record NZ_JBIWNZ010000008.1, on the reverse strand, counting down.
GAGCGGGCCGACTATCCTGCCAGCGACCTGCGGCTGTCCGGCGCAGCGGTGCTCGCCCTCTACACCGACGGGCTGGTGGAGGACCCGGCGGTGGCGATCGACCGGGGCGTGGAGCGGCTGCGGGTCGCGCTGGCCCGGGCCGTGGCGGGGGAGGGGCTGGAGCAGGCGGCCGAGCGACTGCTGCGCGAGGTCGGCTCGACCCACCGGGTGGACGACGTGGCGCTGCTGCTCACGGCCTTCGGCTGAGCGGCCGACGGGCGGGGCCGAACAGGCGACTTTCGTCGGCGCGGGGCGGCGACGAAGGAGGACGGCGGGGGCTCCGGCCGGACCGATAGCCTCGACGCGTGGAAGCGATCGCGCGGGCCTGGAACACGGTGGTACGGACGGCCCTGCCGGGGCCCTGGCGACCCCGGCGGGTGGTGGGCGAGGCCGTGCTCGCCCTGTTGATGGGCGGGTTCGCCGCCCTGTTGGAACTGCTCGCCAACACCGGCATGGCGGTGCCCTTCGGCCTCGCCGTCGCGGCGCTGTGGGTGCTGCGCAAGGGGTTGCCGGCCACCGTGCTGCTCGCCGCCGCGGCCCTGGCCGGCTGGGGGGTCGGGCCGATGCCGATGCTGATCTGCGCGGGCTGGACGGCCGGCGCGCGGATCCGCCGGGTCTGGTCGCTGGTCGGCGCCTTCGTCGTGGGCTGGGTGCTGTTCACCGCGACGGGCGTGCTGAAGGACGGCGCCTCGTTCTCGCCGAAGCTGCTCCTGTCGCTGTCGCTCGGCTTCTTCCTGGTGGTCGCCGTGCTGCCCGCGCTCTACGGCCGCTACCGGGCGCAGCGCCGCGCCCTGCTGGACGCGCTGCGCGAGCGCAACGAGCAGCTGCTGCGCGAGCGGGTCATGGTGGTGCACCAGGCGCGGCTGCGCGAGCGGCATCGGATCGCCCAGGACATGCACGACAGCCTGGGCCACCAGCTGGCGCTGATCTCGGTGCACTCGGGCGCGCTGGAGGTGGACCGGACGCTCACCGACCGGCAGCGCGAGGCGGTCGGGGTGCTGCGGCAGGCGGCGGTCGCGGCGATGCGCGAGCTGCGCGAGGTGGTCGGGGTGCTGCACGACGAGTCGACGGCGCTGCCGCCCGGCACCGGGACGGCCGCCGGGACGCCGGCCCGGGGCGGCGTGGACGGGGTCGAGGGGCTGGTGGAGTCCTCCCGGGCGGCCGGGGCGGAGATCGAACTCACCCGGCAGGGCGAGCGCCGTCCGCTGCCGGCCGCGGTCGACCACGCGGCGTACCGGATCGTGCAGGAGGCGCTCACCAACGCGCACAAGCACGCCCCCGGCGCGCCGATCGGTGTCGCGCTGCGGTACGAGCCGGACGCCCTGGTGGTGGAGGTGACGAACAGTCGCGCGCCGGAGCTCGTGGGCGCACGCGTCGGCGTGGGCGCGGCGGTCAGCGGCGGTCAGGGGCTGACCGGCCTGCGGGAGCGCGCCCGGCTGGTCGGTGGCATGGTGCACGCCGGGCCCACGCCGGAGCAGGGCTTCCGGCTGGCGGCCGTCCTGCCGTACGAAGGGGCGGAGGCGGAGGTCACGGACGGGGCCGAGGACTGGACGCCGGACGGCCCGCCGCCGGTCGAGGAGCCGGAGCGCAGGCGGCGCAGCCCGGCGGTGGGCTGCGCCCTCGGGGTGGTCGTGGTCGGGCTGATCGTGCTCGGCCTGCTGGTATGGGGCGTGGTCGCCTTCGTCAAGGGCACCAACGACGCGACCGTGCAGATGCCGATGTACGAGCAGATCAGGCTCGGCACCGCCGAGTCCGAGGTGCTGCAGACGCTGCCGCGCGGCAACGACTTCTTCACCGACACCTACAAGGGGACAGGGCCCGAGGTGCCGGCGGGCGCGCACTGCCGCTGGTACGTCCTGAGCGGTGCGCCCGGCGCCGGCTGGGACGAGGACCACGTGGCGCGGTTCTGCTTCCGGGACGGGGCGTTGGTGGAGAAGCAGGAGTACGTGACGAGGGGCTGAGTGCGCCCGTGCGCGGGCGGGTGCTCGCCGAGAGCAGGTTCGACCCTCGCGCCGCCTCCGAGTGCCCCCGTGCGCGGGCGGGTGCTCCGACCGGGGCGGGCCGGGCCGGTTCGGAGCGTGGTGGTCCGGATCGGGGTGGTTCGGAGGGATGCCGCCGGGATGTGAGGATGGTGCCGCAGCCGAAGCACCGTTCGAGGGGAATGACCAGCGTGATCCGAGTCCTCGTCGCCGACGACGAGCCGCTGATCCGGGCCGGAATCAGGATGATCCTCGGCTCCGCCGACGACATCGAGGTGGTCGCGGAGGCCGCCGACGGCCGGGAGGCGCTGGAGCTCGCGCGGGCGCACCGGGTGGACGTGGTGCTGCTGGACATTCAGATGCCGGTGATGGACGGGCTGACGGCTCTCGGGGAGCTGGCGAAGGCCGCCCCCGGCGCGCGGGCGCTGATCCTCACCACCTTCGGGGAGCGCGAGAACGTCCTGCGCGCCGTGACCGAGGGCGGTGCCGGCTTCCTGCTCAAGGACACCGCGCCGAACGAGCTGATCCAGGCCGTCCGGGCGGCGGCGGGTGGGAACGCCTTCCTCTCCCCGGCCGCCACCCGGCACATCGTCGACTCGCTGGCCTCCGGGCGCAGCGCCTCGCTGGCCGCCCGCGGCGTGGCGGCGCGGCGCCGGCTGGAGGTGCTCACCCCGCGCGAGCTGGAGGTGTTGGCGCTGCTCGGAGAGGGTCTGTCCAACGCCGACGCGGGGGCACGGATCCACATGAGCGAGGCGACGGTGAAGACCTACGTCAGCCGGATCCTGGCCAAGCTGGGCTGCGAGAACCGGGTCCAGGCGGCGCTGCTGGCGCGGGATGCGGAGCTCGACGGCCGTCGCTGAGGGTGCTTTTCCGGTTGCCGTGAGTGCCGGGCGTGATGGATGCCACTCGGCGGCGGCGCGGAACCGGGAACTCCGGGTGCGGCGGTGACGGTGCGTCAGCTGACGGTTCCTCCGCGTGGATGGTGTGCCGGCTTTCTCGGGTGGACAGGTGTGAGTGATGGCACGGAATTTGATCGTTTGATCTTGAAAATTCGGTCAAAAATGGTCAAATCGGGCATGATTCCTTGATCGATACCGCCGGTAACAGTCAACTAACCTGCGGCGACCAAGAATTGCTTGCTGCGTCCGGGTGATGGCCCCTAGCTTCATTGGCGGCGCAACGAGCGCCACCCGGGTTCACCCCGACGCACTGCCCGCCGACTGACCAACGGCGCGAGGGCGGTGCCCGCCGACCAGGCCGGCTCGAACAGGCCGTCGGCGTGCGGAGGTGACCGGGGCGGCACGGCACGTCCGACACGTGTCCGGCCGCCCGTCGAGTGAGGTGAGCGAACAACTGCCGGCCCATGTCCCGGGCCTGGTTCCGCATGCCCACCCGGGACTTGTCGAGAGGACCTGTATGAATCCCCGTCACGAGACCGCCGCTGCCACCGACACCACCGCCACCACCAAGCGCAACCGCGTACGGATGGCGGTCGTCGCGGGAGCCGCCGTCGCGGCCCTGCCGGTGGCCGGCCTCGTCACGGCCACCTCGGCCTCCGCCGCTACCGCCTCGACCTGGGACGCCGTCGCCCAGTGCGAGAGCGGCGGGAACTGGAGCATCAGCACCGGCAACGGCTTCCACGGCGGACTGCAGTTCACCCCGTCCACCTGGGCCGCGTACGGCGGGACCGCGTACGCCTCCCAGGCCAACAAGGCGACCAGGGCGCAGCAAATCGCCGTCGCGGAGAAGGTCCTCGCCTCGCAGGGCCCGGGCGCCTGGCCCGTCTGCTCGCAGAAGGCGGGTCTGGGCAGGGGCGGCGCTCCGGCCGCCGTCGACGCCTCGGCCGGCACCCCGGCCAAGGCGGCCGCTCCGAGCGCCAGGGCGGCGAAGCCCACCGCCAAGCCTGCTGCCGCTGCCGCCAAGCCCGCTGCCGCCAAGCCCGCGACCGCCAAGCCCGCGGCCAAGCCGCAGGCGCCCACGGGCCGGCCCTCGGCCAAGCCGGTGCAGTCCGCGCCGGTCGCGCCGAAGAACACCGCCGGTGGTGGCTATACCGTCAGGAGCGGTGACACCCTGAGCGGCATCGCGGCCAAGTTCGGCACCGACACGGACAGCCTCTACCGGAAGAACGCGCGCACCATCGGCGGCGACCCGGACCTGATCTTCCCGGGCCAGACGCTGACCGTCTGACGGGGAACCGCTTGACGGAGCCCTGCCGACCGGCCGAGCGGCCGCCCCTGCACCGGGGTGGCCGCCCCGGCCGGTGCCGGTGGGTTCCGGTGCGTTCCGGTGGGTTCCGGTGGGTATCCGGGCCGTTCCCGGCCTGTTCCCCGCGCCGGTAGGGTCGGCTGATGGTCCGACTGATCGGCGACAGTGAGCTCACCGCCTCCCCGGTGGTGGCCAACAGCACCATGAACCGCGAACGCGGGCTCAACGGGGTGAACAGCTACGCCCGGGAGCTCGGCTTCGACCCGCTGGACTGGCTGACGGAACACGGCGGCACGACGCCGGGGTGGCTGGACCTGTGCAGCGGCGAGGGCCGGGCGCTGGTGGAGGCGGCGCGGCGGGCGGCCCCGGGGGCGGCACGGGCCGGAGCCCCACGGGCGGGCGTGGAGCTGACCGGCGTGGACCTGGTCGGCCCGTCGGCCCCGCCGCCGGACCTGGCGGCGCTGCCGCACCTGCGTCTGGTCACGGCGGCCGTCGCGGACTGGGCGCCGGAGCGGTCCTACGACCTGATCACCTGTGTGCACGGGCTGCACTACCTCGGCGACCAGCTCGGCGTGATCGCCCGCGCCGCCTCCTGGCTGACGCCGAACGGCCGGTTCGCCGCCCACTTCGACCCGGAGTCGGTGCGCCGCCCGGACGGCTCCGGCGCGGCCCGCGCGGTGGTGGCGGCGCTGCGGGCGGCCGGCTTCGAGTACCGGGCGCGCCGGCACCTGCTGGTCCTGGACGGCGGACGGAAGGTCGTGCTGCCCTTCGGCTACGCCGGAGCCGACCCGGCGGCCGGGCCGAACTACACGGGCCAGCCGGCGGTCGGGTCGTACTACCGGCAGCCGGCGCGCACGCCGGGGGTGGGGGGCGCTCCGAGGCGTGGTTGAACGTTGAACGCAACGTCCGAATACCGCCGGGGGTTTGAAGCGCCTCGGGCCAGGATCGAGTCATGTCCGAGATCGGAACGAGGAGTTCTGGAGATATGACGATGAACGGTGCGGCGGTGCTCGACGGCAAGGTGGCGCTGGTGACCGGCGGCAGCCGGGGGATCGGGGCCGCGGTCGCCCTGCGGCTGGCGGAGGACGGCGCCGACGTGGTGCTGACCTACCAGGGCGGTGCGGAGCGGGCCGAGAAGGTCGCGGCCGAGATCACCGCGATGGGGCGGACCGGCTGGGCCGTGCGGGCGGACAGCGCCGACCCGCAGGCGGTGCAGGGCGTGGTCGAGGCCGTCGCCGAGCGGTTCGGGAAGCTGGACGTCCTGGTGAACAACGCCGGCGTCGGCGTCCTCGGCCCGATCGGCGACCTCACGCTGGACGACGTCGACCGGGTGCTGGAGGTGAACGTCCGGGCGCCCTTCCTGTACGCCCGGGCGGCCTGCGCGCACCTGGCCGACGGCGGGCGGATCGTCACCGTCGGCAGCTGCATCGCCCAGCGCGTCGCCTTCCCCGGCGCGACGCTGTACGCGACCAGCAAGGCCGCGCTGATCGGCCTGACCAAGGCGCTGGCGCGGGAGCTCGGGCCGCGCGGGATCACCGCCAACCTGGTCCACCCCGGGCCGATCGACACCGACATGAACCCGGCCGACGGCCCGTCGGCGGAGGTCCAGAGCGGGCTCACCGCGCTCGGCCGCTACGGCACCGGCGCGGAGGTCGCCGCTGCCGTCGCCTACCTGGCGGGCCCGGACGGCCGGTACGTCAGCGGCGCCGAGCTGGCGGTGGACGGCGGCTTCGCCGCCTGACCCGTGGTGGCGGCGGGCACGGTGTCGTGCCGGGCGGTTGTCGGCGCCCGCGCTTACGATCACCCGGCACGACACCGTGCTCCCGCACCGGGACCCCCGTACCGAGAGGTGTGCCATGACCGCAGCGGAAGACCCGATCGGGCTGCTCGCCCGGGCCCTCGCGCAGACCGCCGGGCTGATCGACGGCACCGGCGTCGAGCTGGCCGGCCACCCGACGCCGTGCCGCTCGTGGGACGTCGGCGACCTGATCAGCCACCTCCTGCACGACCTGCGGCAGTTCACCGTACGGGCGAAGGGCGGGCAGCCGGACTGGTCGCAGCCCTTCGAACGGGTCGAGGAGGACTGGCTGCACGCCTTCGAGGCCGGGGCGGAGGAGCTGGTCGACGCCTGGCGCGCGGCCGGCGACCTCGGGGGCACCCGGGAGGTCCCCGGTGGCGGCACCCTGCCGGCCCGTTTTCCGGTGGACCAGCAGATCGCCGAATTCGCCGTCCACGGCTGGGACTTGGCCCGCGCCAGCGGCCAGTCCACCGAGGGCCTGGACCACGAGGTCGCGCTCGCCGCGCTCGCCTGGGCCGGCGCCGCCCTCAACCCCGAGTACCGCGGCGCCGAGGAGGAGCACCACGCCTTCGGCCCCGCCGTCGCCGTCCCCGAGGACGCCCCGGCGTACGACCGGCTCGCAGCCTTCTTCGGCCGTGACCCGGCGGCGGCCCTCGCACCGTAGCCCCTACCCGCGGCTCCAGCGGAACTCGACCTCGGGGTAGCGCGGGGACGGGGCGTCGAGCAGCGGGGCGGGGCGGTCGCGGAGGAAGCGGTCGACGAAGGCCCGGACGTAGGTACGAGTGAGGGCGGTGGCGCGGGCGGGGGCGATGGTGCCGAGCAGAGCCGCGTAGACCTCGGCGGGAAGGCGGCCCGGCAGGTTGCCGGGGCCGGCGGCGTGCGGCAGGTCGGTGAAGCTGAGGTGGCCCGCGCCCAGGGTGCGCAGCTGGCGCCCCCACGCGTGGTGGTGCTCGCGCCAGTGCTGCCAGGTGTCGTGGTCGTCGATCGAGGTGAGCAGCAGGAACGGCCGGTCCAGCCCGAGCTCCGGGACGGGGGAGCCGAACAGGCCGCCGTCGAGGTCGAGGCCGATCCGCAAGCGCGGGTCCTGGCGCAGCGCCTCGGCGGCCGCGGCTCCGCCCATGGAGTGGCCGAGCACGCCGATCCGCTCCTCGTCGACCCGGAACGGCAGCCGGCCGCCGGTCAGTTGGCCGGTGACGAAGCGCAGGTCGCCGACCCGCGCGGCGATCTCCTTGCGCTCGGCGTCCCGGTCCGGCGGGTCCTGCGACAGGACGCTGCGCACCAGCCGGCCGTCCGGGAACTCGACGGCGGCGGCGTCGTAGGTGTGGTCGACGGCCGCGACGAGGTAACCGTGCGCGGCCAACTCCTCAGCCAGTGCCGTGCAGTTGCTGCGTCCGCCCGTGCGGCCGTGCCCGAGCAGCAGCAGGGGGAGCGGGCCGGGGCGGACGGGCGCGTCGGCGCGGGCGGTGGGCCGGACCCGGGCGAGGGTGCCTGGGTCCAGTGGCAGGACCTGCTCGATCGCGGCCGCGACCCGGGGGGTGGTGTAGAGGGCGCGGGGCCGGCCGGCGGTGCCGCGTGCCGGGTACCAGAGCTGCACCATCAGTTCGCGCGGGCCGGGGGCGGGCGCGAACGGGTCGAGCCGGTCGTGGTCGACCAGGTGCAGGCTCATGGTGCCGACCGGCCGGCCGATGGTGGGCGCGGGCAGGTCGATGGTGCGCGGCGGTGCGGCCAGGGCGGGCCCGGCGGGCAGCAGGGCGGCGGTCCCGCCCAGGCCCGCGAGGGCGAGCAGTGAACGGCGCCTGATCATGCGTCATCCTTGCCGGCTCGGCGACGGGTCCGGTCAGCCTAGGTGGTCTGGACCGAAGGCGCCAGAGCGCGGGGATGCGGGGGCGGCGACGGGACGGGGGACGGCTCAGGGCCTGGCGGCCTGCCGGGCGGCGGCCTGTTTGATCGCCTCGCGGATGCGCGGGTAGCTGCCGCAGCGGCAGATGTTCTGGATCTGGTCGATGTCCGCGTCCGTCGGGTTCGGGGTGTGGCGCAGCAGGGCGACGGCGGTCATGATCTGGCCGGGCTGGCAGAAGCCGCACTGGGCGACGTCGCAGGCCAGCCAGGCCTCCTGGACCGGGTGCAGGGCCTCGCCGTCGGCCAGCCCCTCGATGGTGGTGACGGTGTGGCCCGCGCAGTCCTTGACGGAACGGGTGCAGGGCTGGAACTCCCGGCCGTCCAGGTGGCTGGTGCAGGCGCGGCAGACGCCCACCCCGCAGCCGTACTTGGGGCCGGTGACGCCGAGCTTGTCGCGCAGCACCCAGAGCATGGGCATGTCGTCCGGGGCTTCGACGGTGACGGGCCGCCCGTTGAGGACGAAGGTGTGGGTGGGCATCGGGAGTCGGGATTCCTCAGCTGGTGGTCAGAAGGTGCGGGTGGTCAGAAATTGATCGGGAAGGAGCGCGGGCCGGTGCCGGTCGCGCGGGCGTAGGCGTTGGCGACGGCGGCGGAGGCGGCCGGGACGCCCAGCTCGCCCGCACCGCCGGGCGGTCCGCTCGGGGGCATCAGGTGGATCTCGACCACCGGCGGGGTGTGCCGCTGCCGGGCGTAGTGGAAGTCGCCGTAACTGCCTTCCCGGAAGGCGCCGTTGTCCAGGTGGTTGCCGGCCTGCAGGATCACCGAGATGCCGTCGACCAGCGCGCCGGTCAGCTGGGCCTCCAGGCCCCTGGGGTTGATCACCCGGCCGACGTCGGCGACGACGACGGCCTTGGTCACCCGGGGGTCGGCCCGGTCGGTGGTGTCCAGTTCGACCAGGTAGGCGGCGCCGGCGCCGTGCTCGTCGTGGTAGCCGATGCCCTGGGCGTGGCCGGGGGGCATCGGGCGGCCCCAGTTCCCCCGCTTGGCGAGTTCGTCCAGCACCGCCCGCCCGGAGGCGCTGCGCATCCGGGCCCGGCGGAAGGCCAGCTCGTCCTGGCCCATCCGGCGGGCGAGTTCGTCCATCATGATCTCGTCGGCGACCCGGACGGTGCCCGAGTAGACCGAGCGCCAGCTGCCGGTGTGCAGGTCCAGGGGCAGCTCGGCGAGCAGCTGGGTGGGCACTCCGACGTCGTACGGGATCTTCTCGGTGAGCAGGAAGAACAGCTCGGAGGCGGTGAGCCCGGCCAGCGGGAGGTTGTAGCCGGCGGCGGTGAGCATGTCGCCGAGGCCGTGCCCGAGGTCGGTGCGGACGCCGGCCACGTGGTGCTCCCAGCTGAACACCTGGCCGAGGCCGTAGGTGGCGCGGATCAGATGGTGGCTGGCCGGGCGCATCCGGCCGTGGCGCATGTCGTCGTTGCGGGTCCACATCAGCTTGACCGGGCGGCCGGCGGCCTTGGAGACCTGGGCGGCCTCCAGCGCGGCGTCGAAGAACAGCCGGCGGCCGAACGAGCCGCCGCCGCGCACCACGTGGACGGTGACGGCGTTCTCCGGCAGTCCGAGTTCGGCGGCGATGGTGCCCTGGGCGAGGATCGGGCTCTGCGCGGCGAACCACAGCTCGGCCCGGTTCGGCCGGACGTCGGCGACGGCGGTGAGCACCTCCATCGGGGCGTGGTTGACGAAGGCGAAGTCGAACTCCCCTTCCACGCGGTGGGAGAGCAGCGGCGGCGGGAGGGAGGGCAGGTGGGCGGCGCGCAGCCGGGAGCGCACGTCGGCGTCGGACAGGCCCGCGACCGGCCCCGGGTTCCAGGTGGTGCGCAGTGCGTCGCGGGCCTTGAGCGCCTGGTCGAAGGTCTCGGCGAGGACGGCGACGCCGCTCGGGATCCGCACCACGCCGAGCACCCCGGGCATGGCGCGGGCGGCGGAGGCGTCGAGTGACCTGAGGGTGCCGTTGACGGTGTCCGGGCGGGCGACCACGGTGGGCGCGGCGCCCGGGATCCGGAGGTCCCCGGCGTACTCGGCGCGGCCGGTGACGATGTCGCGGGCGTCGATCCGGCCGGTCGGCCTGCCCACCAGGCGCAGCTGGTCGGCGGTCTTGGGGACGGCCGGGACGGCGGGTGCGGCGACGGTGGCGGCCTCGGCGGCGAGGTCGCCGTAGCCGAGCCGGCGGCCGTCGGGGGCGAGGACGGCGGAGCCGGCGGTGCGCAGGGTGGTCGCGGGAACGTTCCAGCGCTTGGCGGCGACGGTCACCAGCCGGGCCCGGGCGGCGGCGGCCGCGGCGCGCACCGGATCGTACAGCGAGCGGATCGAGTTGGAGCCGCCGGTCAGCTGGTTGAACTGCAGTTCGGGGCGGGCGTCGGAGAGCGGGACGTCGACGTCGGAGAGCCGGGCGTCGAGCTCCTCGGCGACGATCATGGCGATCGCGGTGGTGAGGCCCTGGCCGACCTCCAGCCGGGGCAGGTGCAGCGCGGCGCGCCCGGCGGTGGTGACTTCGAGGACCAGCAGGTGCGAGGTCGGCAGCCCGGCGATGATCATCGCGTCGCCGAGGTCGACGATGTCCGGGATGCCGGGCAGGCCGATCAGCTGCTGGGGGAGGGCGGTCTCCCGGGCGGGCACGGTGGGCGCGGCGGCCCCGGCGGGGGTCGGGGTGGCCTGCGCGGTGGCGGGCGCGGCGGCGTCGAGGCCGAGACGGGCGGCGACGGTGAGGGTGGGCGCGGCCAGCAGGTAGGTGAGGAAGCGCCGGCGGCGGGTGGCGCCGTCCGTCGCCCGGGCGTTCGGGGCGGCCGGGGCGTCCGGGGTGTGTGCGGTGGTCGGGAGGGCGTGGGCGGCGCGCGGGTGTCCGGCGTCGCCCGGTTGGCCGGTGGAGTCCGAGGGGGCGATGGAGGTGCTGATGGGAGGACACCCTTCGAGCCGGAGACGGCGACGGAACGGGCGGGCGGGGCGGCCCCGGGCCGGTGCCGGATCGCGAACGCCGTTGAGCATAAGAGGGCGCTACTGACGGGTCAAAACGGTCAAAGTTGGCCCCTGGTCTGGGTGATCGCGGTTTCGTGACGGTCGGCGGGAGCGGATTCGGAGCGGGTACGGACGGCGCTTCGGAGGTGCGGGCGAGGCCGGGGCGAGATCGCTTCGAAGGGCTCGGAGGCGCCAACTGAAGCCTCTCGCACGCGTGTTCAGGGGTCGGTCGACGGTGCGGCGGCGACCGGAATTGGCCCAGGGAATTCCTTGATCACTGGACCGGTCCACTGGGCCGGTTTTTCCCTAGGGTTGGGGGCGCACCGGAACCGGCGGTGGCGGAGACCGACTCCGCCCGCCGCCCGTCCGGGGGCCACGGACAAGGGTGACGGACCGTGAGTCGTCCGCCCGCCGTGGACGCGTGCGGGTGACGGCCCGGCACGACCGGCGGGCGACACCCGCGAACGAGTGAAGGAGGGGCATGCCGACCGACCGAGCCGCCCGTTGGGACGCCCTGCCGCCCGCCGGGCCCCAGCGGACCCTGGCCGCCGCCCAGTTGGCCGCCGCCGTGGGCGACGGTGCGTACTACACCTGCTCCGCGCTCTACTTCACCCGGGTGGTCGGGATGTCGCCGACCGCCCTCGGGCTCGGCCTCACCCTCGCCTGGGCGCTCGGCTCCGTCGCAGGCGTCCCGCTCGGCCACCTCGCCGACCGGCGCGGCCCGCGCCGTACCTCGGTGGCGCTCGCGCTCGGCACGGCGGCCGTGGTCGCCGCCTTCCTGGTGATCCGCTCCTACCCGCTGTTCCTGCTCGCGGTCTGCCTCTACGCCACCGCGCAGTCCGGTCTGACCGCCGCCCGGCAGGCACTGGTCGCCGCCCTGGTGCCGCCCGCGCAGCGCACCACCCTGCTCGCCCACATCCAGTCGACCCTCAACGGCGGACTGGCCGTCGGCGCGGCGATCGGCGGCATCGCGCTCGGCGTCGGCACCCGCGCCGCCTACCTGGCCGCCTTCGCCGTCATCGCGTTCGGCTTCCTGATCGGCGCGCTGATCCTGCGGCGGCTGCCCGAAGCCCCGCCCGCGGCAGGGCAGTCGGACGCCGGGCCGCGCCTGGCCGTGCTGCGCGACCGCCGGTACGCGGCCGTCACCGCGGTCAACGCCGTGCTGCTGCTGCGGATGCCGCTGCTCAGCCTGATCATCCCGCTCTGGATCGCCGAGCGCGCCCCCGGGATCGGCTGGCTCGGCTCGGCGCTGTTCGTGCTCAACACCCTCGCGGTGCTGGCCTTCCAGGTCCGGGCGGCGCGCGGCGTCACCGGATTGGACCCGGCCGCCCGGGCCGTCCGCTCCGCCGGCCTGCTGCTGCTCGGCTCCTGCGCCGTCTTCGGGCTGTCCGCGCTGGACGTGCCGGTCTGGGCGGTCGCCGCGCTGCTGGTCGCCGCGTCCGTCCTGCAGGTGGCCGGAGAGATGCGGCAGTCGGCCGGCAGCTGGCAGATCGCCTTCGACCTCGCCCCGCCCGGGCGGATCGGCCAGTACCAGGGCTTCTTCGGCACCGGCGTCGCCGTCGCCCGCACCCTCGGGCCACTGCTGCTCACCACGCTGCTGCTGGACGGAGGCCTGATTGGCTGGCTGGTCCTGGGCGGGGTGTTCCTCGCGGCGGGGTACGCGATGGGTCCGGTCGCCCGCTGGGCGGCGCGGGACCGCGGTCACGAGGTGTCCCCGCCGTCGCCGGTGGTGGCGGGCACCGCGCCGGGGACGCCCTGACGACGGGCCCCGCGCCGGGGCCCGACCTCTCACGCCGCGACGGCGGGCCGGAAACCCGGTGGCCCCGGCCCGCCGCCCGCTGGCATGCTGGCCACGTGGACCGACCCCAGATCTGGCTCGACTTCGCCCCCGAGCTGCACCTCTTCGTCTCCGCGCCCCGTCGGGCCGGCCGCACCGCGCTGCGCACCGACGGCACCTCCACCCTCGGCCACGTCGTCGAGTCCCTGGGTGTCCCGCTCACCGAGGTCGGCGGCCTGCTGGTGGACGGCCGGGCCGTGCCCGAGGCCCACGTTCCGGCCGACGGCGAGGAGATCGCCGTCCGGGCCGTGACCAGGCCGCAGCCCTCGCCCGTCCCGCCGCGCTTCCTGCTGGATGTCCACCTCGGCACCCTCGCCCGCCGGCTGCGCCTGCTCGGCGTGGACGCCGCGTACGAGAACCCCGACATCGGCGACGCCGCGCTGGCCGCCCGCTCGGCCGCCGAAGAGCGGATCATGCTCTCCCGCGACCGCGGACTGCTGCGCCGCCGCGAACTGTGGGCCGGCGCCTACGTCTACAGCCACCGCCCCGCCGAGCAACTGCGCGACGTGCTCTCCCGGTTCGCGCCGTCGCTCGCCCCCTGGAGCCGCTGCACCACCTGCAACGGCACGCTGCAGCCGGCCACCAAGACCTCGGTGCGCGAGCAGCTGCAGGACGGCACCGAGCGCTCCTACGACGCCTTCGCCCAGTGCACCGACTGCGGCCAGGCCTACTGGCGCGGCGCCCACCACGCCCGGCTGGAGGCGATCGTCACCGAGGCGGTGCGCGACTTCGGACACGGCCAGGGGTCCGGGGAGGACCAGGGCCGGATCGGGGTCGTCTCAGGGTAGCCCGCTCTGGCGGACGGCCGGGCGCCCGTGGTCCCATCGGCGGTGGGGGACGGGACCACGCTACTCACTCGTACGAGAGAGGCCAGGTCGTCGCATGGGCAATCAGGCAGGTCAGCAGCCCTTCCACAGCGCGGACACGGAGGACGCGCCGGTGGTCACCGCCCCGGACGGGGCCGAGGTGCGCCCGCTGCTGGTACTGGAGGGCGCCGGGAGCCTCGCGGTCTTCGCACTCGCCCCCGGGCAGGTGACCCGCGCGGTGTCGCACGCCACCGTGCAGGAGTTGTGGCAGGTCACCGCGGGCAGCGGAGAGCTGTGGCGTCGCCAGGGCGGGCGCGAGGAGACCGTACGGCTCGCGCCCGGTACGGCGGTGTCGATACCGCTGGGCACCGCGTTCCCGTTCCGGACGGACGCGGACTCCGACGGGCCGCTGCGGATCACCGCCGTCACCATGCCGCCCTGGCCGGGGACGGACCGCGAGGCGCGGCCGGAGGAAGGCCCCTGGAAGGCGACCGTCCGATGAGGCGGGGGCTGCTGCGCCGCCCGCTGGCGGCGCTGGTCGCGGCCGCGGCCGTGCTCGGGCTCTCGGTCGTCCCAGCGGCCGCCGCCGGGCCTTCCGGGCCTGCCGAGCCGCATCTGCGGTCGCGCTACGTCACCATGCCGGACGGGGTCCGCCTCGCCGTCGACGTCCACCTGCCCGAGGGCACCCGGGCCGGCGCCGGACTGCCCACCGTCCTGGTCACCCAGCGCTACTGGCGGGCCAGGGTCCGGACCGGCGAACCCGGCGGCACCAGCGGCGAGGCCGAGCAGTGGACCGCCCGCGGCTACGCCTACGTGGTCGCCGACCTGCGCGGCACCGGCGCCTCCTTCGGCACCCTCGGCTCCGAACTCGGCGCCGACGCGATCGCCGACAGCGGCCCGCTCAGCGACTGGATCGCCGCCCAGCCCTGGTCCAACGGCCGGGTCGGTACCACCGGAATCTCCTACGGCGGCGACACCGCGATGCTCGCCACCGCCCTCCGCAACCACCACATCACCGCCGCCGCCCCGATCTCCTACGACTTCGACCCCTACGAGGACCTGGTGCGCCCCGGCGGCGTGCTCATCGAACCCCGGGTCGCCCCGTACGCGTTGCTGCTGCGCATCCTCGACCAGGCCGGCGGCACCACCTGCGAGACGGACGAGCAGGCCCGGCAGCTCTGCGCGCGCGTCGGCCTCACCGGCCTCCAGCCCCGGCCGGTCGACGGCCCCGACGGCCAGGCCCTGCTCGCCGCCGCGCGTGCCGAGCACGCGAACAACGCCAACCTGGTCGAGATGGCGAACGCCGGTGCCTACCGCGACTACCGGGACGGCCCGAAGAGCTGGACGGTCGGCAGCGTCGGCGAGAAGACCGACGCCGTCGAAGCCGGCCGGGTGCCCGTCCTGACCCGCGCCGGCTGGCTCGACGCGGGGACCGCCAACGGAGCGCTCTCCCAGTTCACCGGCCTGTCCAACACCCAGGACGCCTGGATCGGGCCCTGGAACCACGGCGCCGGCTGGCTCGCCGACCCGTTCCGGCCCGCCCGCCCGCTCACCGCGCAGGAACACGACGAGAACGACCGGCGCGTGCTCGACTTCTTCGACCGCTACGTCCGGGGCGACACCCGCCCCGACGGCCGGCGGCAGGTGCACTACTACACCTTCAACGAGGGCGTCTGGCGCACCACCACCCGCTGGCCGGTCCCGGGCACCCGCACCCAGCGGTTCCATCTCGGCGAGGGCGGCACGCTCGGCAGCCGACCGGACGACCGCCGCACCGGCTCCGACCCGCTGCGCCTCGACCCGACCGCGGGCACCGGCCCGCTGGACCGCTGGAACACCAACCTCAGCGGTGACGAGGTCAGTTACCCCGACCGCGCCGCCGTCGACGCCAAGCTGCTCAGCTACACCACCGCGCCGCTGACCGCCGACACGAGGGTCACCGGCAACGGCAAGGTCACCCTCGACGTCACCGGGCTGGCGGGCTCGGCCCGCGGCGCCCTGCACGTCTACCTGGAGGACGTCGCGCCGGACGGCCGGGTCGCCTACCTGACGGAGGGTCAACTCGCCCTGGCCGGCCGTGCGGTGGCCGACCGCGAGGACAACCCGGACTGGCGCCGGCTGCGCACGCCGCGCAGCTACGCCGCCGAGGACGCCGAGGACTTCCCGCAGGGCCGCGCCCAACGCGTCACCATCGACCTCCAGCCCGTCTCGGTACTGTTCCGCTCCGGCGAGCGGATCAGGCTCACCGTCGCCGCCGCCAACCCCGACTCCTTCCAGCTGCTCCCGGCCGACGGGCGGGCGAGCTACCGGATCGGCTGGGGCGGCGACCGGGGATCGGCGCTGGAACTGTCGGTCGTGCGCTGAGGTACGCCGTACGGGGCGCCCGGCCGAGGCCGGGCGCCCCGGGGCGCGTCCTGGGGAGCCTTGCCGGGTCCGCGACGCGCCCCGCCCCCGTCACGCGTCCACGACCTCCAGCCCGTACGCGGTCACGGCCTGGCGCAGCCCGCCCGGGTACCCGGCGAGCGCGGGGGTGAACTCCCAGTCCCCGGAGGGCTCGCGGTCGAACCGGCCGAGCCGCATCGCGGTGTTGGTCTCCGCGCCGTCCGCCAGGTGCACCACGGCCGCGTCCTGCCCGGAGCCGGCCTCCAGGATCAGCGCCGGCCCGGCGAACCCGCCCATGGTGGCCTCGGGGTGGTTCTCGGTGTCGGCGGCGGCGATGACGACCAGCCGGTCGACCTCGGCGGGGAGCGCGTCGAAGTCGACCATCAGGCAGGCGTTCGCGTCGCCGTAGCCGGTCACCAGCCGCACCGAACCGTCGGGCGTCGAGGCGTTGTTGTAGAACACCAGGTGGTCGTCGGAGAGCGCCACGTTCCCCGTGCAGACCAGGGCGGCGATGTCGTACTCCTCCTCCCCGGTCCAGTGCAGGAGCAGGCGGGAGGGCTCGGCGGCCACCTCGATCGCGGGCAGTCCGTCCAGGGCGCCGGCCTCGGCGGAGGCCTCGTCCTGGGCGGCCTCGAAGACCTCGTGGAAGCCGTGGTGCTTGAGCAGCCCGACCAGCTCGGCGCCGTTGATCAGGCTGACCGGCTTGCCCGCGACGAACTGGTGCGAGCTGGGCCCGAACCTGCTGGTGGTGACCAGGACGGCCTTGGTCGCGGCCTGGTCGTGCCGAAGCGTCCCGTACAGGTCCCGCACCGCCGTGGGCGCCACCGTGTCCCGGTACCGCTTCACCTGCACGATGACGTTGCCGCCGCGGAACGGGTCGGGGTCGATGCCGCGGACGTCCACCCCGCCGTCCCGCGACCGGGCGGTGAGCTCGACCTTCATGCCCATCGCTTCCATCAGCCGGGCGATCAGCCCCTCGAACTCGACCGGGTCCATCGCCAGCAGCAGCTGGAGCTCGCGGACGCGCTTGGCCATCCGGCCGCGATTGGCGTTGGTGTCGTCGCGGAGGTGACGGAAGAGCGCGCGCTGGGCGCGGCGTTCGTCGGTGTCGGGGTTGCTGAGGCGGTGGAGCTTCCGGCTCCGGGACATGGGCGTGCCCCCTCTTGCATGGTGACGGTTGTTGCAGCCGTCACCGTAGGGGAATCGTGGACGAAGGACTGTCATGCCGTCAGTTCCGCTGCCCAATCGAGACCTGGGGTGCGTGCAGGTCGAAGGTCCGAGGCGTGGGTGGAGTGGGTGTTCGACCGGCCGGGGTGCTTTCGGCGGCCGTCCGGACGGCGGACAATTCCCCCAGGAGCCGAGGAGGAGGCCGCGGTGGAGTTCGAGGTCGTGATCGAGATCCCGCAGGGGTCGCGGAACAAGTACGTGATGGACTTCGCGGCGGGCCGGATCCGCCTGGACCGCACCCTCTTCACGGCCACCCGCTATCCCGCCGACTACGGCTACGTCGAGGGCACCCTCGGCGGCGACGGGGAGCCGCTGGACGCCCTGGTGCTCGGCGGCGAGCCGGCCGTCCCCGGCTGCGTGCTGACCTGCCGGGCGGTGGCCATGTGGGTGATGCGAGACGAGCGCGGCCCGGACCAGAAGGTGCTCTGCGTGCCGTCCCGCGACCCGCGCTACGCGGACCTGCGCGACATCGACGACCTGCGCGAGTTCGACCTGCTGGAGATCACCCACTTCTTCCTGGTGTACAAGGACCTGGAGCGCGGCAAGTCCGTCGAGGGCTCGCACTGGGAGGGCCGCGACGCCGCCTGCGCCGAGATCGCCGAGTCGCGCGCCCGCGCGGCGGGCACCCGCTTCGCCGACCCGGTCTGAACGGGCGCCCGGGACGGGCGGGTGACCGCCCGCCCCGGACGGTCCGTCAGAGCCGGGAGGTGCTCAGGATCGCCCGCACCTCGTCGCCGATCGCGGCCTCGTTCTGCTCGAACTCCGGTGCGGTGAGTCGGTTCGGGTCGGCCGGCAGGCCGGTCAGGACCGGGGTGTGCAGATGGCCGCCGGGCAGGTCCGGGGCGAGGAGCAGGCGCAGCCGGTTGGAGCGGTAGGCGACCTCGTTGGAGAGGTACCCGCCGCCGCCACCGGAGACCGCGCGGGAGCCCGGGGTGGGTCCGTCCGGCCGGAAGACCGGGGCGGTGGCGCCCGCCGGGATCTCGGTGACGAAGGCGTTGAGCAGCACCGGGAAGGGCTGCTGGACGGCCCGCATGGCGTCGGTCGGCAGGGTGGTGCGGACGAACTGCGGCCCGGGGGCCAGCCCCGGGGCGTCCACCGGGTGCTGGGAGGTGCCGCCGGAGAGCGCGGCCACGTTGTCGGTGGCCGGGTCGGCGGAGCGGGCGCGCCCGGCCCACTCCTCCAGGGTGAACTTGCCCGGGTAGCCCTGGCTGATGCTGGTGATCAGGTCGGCGGACTGCCGGCCCGGCCGCAGGTGCGGGGCGAAGGCGCGCTCGACGATGCCCTCGTCGAAGTCCCCGTAGCGCACCGGCAGCACGACCGCCCGCACCTCGGCGGTGCGGCCGTCGGCCAGCGTGATCCGCTGCCCGTGCAGCTGCAGGACGGCCGAGCCGGAGGGGTTGGCACGGCGTGGCTCGGCGTCCAGGCCGAACGGGTCGAAGCCGCTGACGAAGATCCGCCGGACGCCGGGGGCGGACTCGAATCCGTCGTCCAGACCGCGCGAGGCGTCCTCGAAGCGGGCCCGCAGGGTGGCGTGGTCGACCTCGAACCGGGGCTGCCAGCGGGCGAGCTGGACGGTCATGGCGAGCCTGGTCCAGTACAGCGGGCGGTCGTCCCGGGCGGGCAGTTCGCCGCTCGGCCGCCGGCCCTGGGCGCGGTCCAGGCCGGCCTGCCAGAGCGTCCGGCCCCAGGTGTGCACCACTCGTTCGGCCTGCCGGGCGTTGCGGGCGGCGCACAGAGCGGAGGGGAAGCCCCCGAGCAGCTCGCCCAGGCCGGAGCGCTCGGTGAAGGCCGCCAGGCGGGCGTCCTGGAGGCGGGCCTGCTCGGCGTCCAGCGGCACCGTGGCGGAGGTGCGGCAGCCGGCGGGGGCGGCCTGCGCGGCCTGGGCGGCTGCGGCCGGGGCCAGCAGGGCGGCGAGCGTTCCGGTGAGCGCGGCGGCCAGTCCGGCGGCGCGACGTAGACATGTCATGTGCGCTGACGATAGGTCCAGACCTGATGGCCCGCCAGGGTGCCGGTGCGGTGCCCGTAGGCCGGGGCGGTGACCGAGCGGGCCGCCGGAAGGGGGCGCCCCGGTGGTGTCTCCGCAGCCCCCGGGCGGTGTTCCGCCGCCGGCGGGGCGTGTCCCGGCCTTGACGGAAAGCTGACGGTTCGACCGGGAACCGCTGCGAGTTCTACAGCGTTGTCGTGGTCGAACAGCGGTACTCGTACGGTGGTGGAGGAAGTTCCATGAGTGTGGCCCTGACGAAGGGCGGCAACGTCTCCCTGGGCAAGCAGGCCCCCGGGCTCCGGGTGGTCCGGGTGTGCCTCGGCTGGACGGCCGGAGCCGGGTACGACCTGGACGCCAGCGCGCTGCTCTGCGGTGCGGACGGGAAGGTCGCTTCGGACCAGCACTTCGTCTTCTTCAACAACCTGCAGAGCCCGGACGGCTCGGTCCGGCACCAGGGCGGGTCAGGCGGCGGCGCCGACCGCGAGCAGATCGAGGTCCGGCTCGCGGACGTCTCCGCCGGGGTGGAGAAGATCGTCTTCGCGGTGGCGATCTACGACGCGGCGCAGCGGCGGCAGACCTTCGGGCAGGTCCGTGGCGCCTACATCCGGGTCGTCGATCAGGACGGCGGCGCCGAGGTGGCCCGGTACGACGTGGCGCCGGAGGCCGGCAGCGAGACGGCGATGGTGTTCGGCGAGCTGTACCGGCACGGCGCGGACTGGAAGTTCCGGGCGGTCGGGCAGGGGTACGCCGCGGGGCTCGCGGGCATCGCCACCGACTTCGGGGTGGACGTCCTGCAGCCGGCGCCCGCCGCCGCCCCGCCCGCTGCGGTGAAGCCGCCCGTCGCACCGCCCGCGCCGGTCGCGGCCCCGGTGCCGGCCGTGCTGCCCGCAGCCGCACCCGCCGTTCCGATGACCCAGCCAGCAACAGGGAGTTCCCCCGTGACGTGTTTCTTCGACCCCTCGCACGGCGCCGGCACCACCGCGGTGCTGTGGTCGCCGCAGTGGGGAGTGCCGCGCCAGATCGAGGCCTGCGTGGCCTGTGCCCAGCGGGTGCAGACCAACGTCCCGCCGTTCTACACCCCGGCGCAGGCCGGCTACCCGCAGCCGGTCCAGCAGGGCCAGCCGCAGGTGCCCGGCCAGCAGGCCCAGGGCGGGCGGCGCTTCGGCACCGGTGCGCTGATCGGCGCCGGCGCGGCCGGCCTGGTCGGCGGTGCGCTGCTGAACGAGGCCTTCGACGACGACCCGCAGGTGGTCGTCAACAACTACTACGAGGACGACGGCTTCTTCTAAGCCGTCAGGCCGCAGCTCCGGAAGGGCCGTCGGGGGGTGCCCCGGCGGCCCTCGCTGTCGGTGCGGTGCGCTTGAATGACGGCAGAGCACCGTTCTGGCCGGGGGAGACGCACCGATGACCATGTCCGTCGCCTGGCGCGCCTGGAGCCGCGGATCCGCGAGGGGGATGCCAAGGCCGCGCTGGACGAGTTCGAAGCGCTGGTGGCCGAGTTGGGGCAGGGGTCGGACGCGTCGGACCTCTGGGTGAGGCTGCTGGAGAACCTGCGCGAGGAGTACGAGGACCTGGACGAGGACTGACCTGATCCCCGGGCCCCGGGCACCCGGGTCCTCCCGGACCGACGGCCGCACAACGCTGTTGCGCTGTGCGGCCGTTCGCTTTTCCCCGGCCCGCGCGGTCAGTCGCCCCGGTGCCGGAACGCCCCGGCCCGGGCCGCCGCCTCGGCGGCCTCCGCCGCGCGGTCGGCGGCCGCCTCGTCCAGCGGCTCCGCGGTGGTGAGCATCCGGTAGTAGAGCGGCGCCGAGACCGCCCGGACGACCTCGAACCCGTCGGTGTCCGGCGGGAGTTCGCCGCGTTCGACGGCCGCCGTGACGCATGGCGCCCACTCCTCGACCCGGCGCCGGTAGAAGTGCCGCAGTGCCGCGGCCGCGTCCGGGTCGCAGTTCGCCGCCACGATGACGGCGCGGAACAGGGCGCCCTGCCGCGGGTCGGCCAGGGTGCGCTGGACGAGCCGGGCGTTGGCCCGCAGGTCCCCCGCGAGGGAGCCGCTGTCGGTGCGCGGCAGCGACTGCTCGGCCATGTCCGCGAGCAGGTCCGTGACCAGCGCGGTGGTGCTGCCCCAGCGGCGGTAGACGGTGGTGCGGCCGACCTCGGCCCGTTGGGCGATGTCGCCGAGGTCGAGGCCGCTGAAACCGTGCTCGACCAGGGCGTCCTCGGTGGCGCGCAGGACGGCGGCGCGGACCCGGGCGGTCCGGCCGCCGGGGCGGACGGTGCCGGGCGTGGAGGGCTCGGGTGGGGAGGGCGGTGGGGAGGGCTGCTCGGGCTGGGAGGGCTCGACGGCCATTAACGGGATTCCTGTTCCATTAGATGGGCGGACTCTGCTAGGTTCGAGGCATCCTAACGGAACGAGAGTCCCATTAGGGGCTTCGAGGGGAGATTCGTCATGACCGTCACCACCGACATGGAGTACCGCCGGCTCGGCGCGTCCGGACTCAGGGTGCCCGCGCTCAGCCTAGGCACCGGTGCCTTCGGCGGCCGCGGCCCGCTGTTCGGCGCCTGGGGCACCACCGACGTCCAGGAGGCCCGCCGACTGCTCGACATCGCCATCGACGCCGGGGTCACCCTCTTCGACACCGCCGACGTCTACTCCGACGGCGCCTCCGAGGAGGTGCTCGGCCAGGCGATCCGCGGCCGCCGCGACCAGGTGCTGATCTCCACCAAGGCCGGACTGCCCACCGGCGACGGCCCACAGGACGCCGGCACCTCCCGGGCCCGGCTCGTCCGGAGCGTGGACGACGCGCTGCGCCGCCTCAGCACCGACCACCTGGACCTGTTCCAGCTGCACGCCTACGACGCCGACACCCCGATCGAGGAGGTGCTCGCCACCCTGGAGGACCTGGTCCGGGCCGGCAAGATCCGCTACACCGGCGTCTCCAACTTCTCCGGCTGGCAGCTGATGAAGTCCCTCGCCCTCGCCGACCGGTACGGCCGCCCCCGGTACGCCGCGCACCAGGTCTACTACTCGCTCGTCGGTCGCGACTACGAGTGGGAGCTGATGCCGCTCGCCGAGGAGGAGGGCGTCGGCGCCCTGGTCTGGAGCCCGCTCGGCTGGGGCCGGCTCACCGGGAGGATCCGCCGGGGGCAGCCGCTCCCGGACGGCAGCCGGCTGCACGACACCGCCGACTACGGCCCGCCGGTGGAGGACGAGCTGTTGTACCGGGTGGTCGACGCGCTGGACGAGGTCGCCGCCGAGGCCGGCCGCACCGTCCCCCAGGTGGCGATCAACTGGCTGCTGCGCCGTCCCACCGTCTCCTCCGTCATCATCGGCGCCCGCAACGAGGAGCAGCTGCGCCAGAACCTGGGTGCGGTCGGCTGGTCCCTGACGGAGGACCAGGTGGCCCGGCTGGACGCGGCCAGTGCCCGCACCGCGCCGTACCCGTACTTCCCGTACCGCCGGCAGGAGGCCTTCGCCCGGCTCAACCCGCCCATCGCGGGCTGAGTGGCTGAGCGGCTGAACGGTTGCGCGGTGGAGCCGTGGAGTGGATCCGTGTGGGCCCCGGCCCGGGAGATGCCCGGGCCGGGGCCGGACCGGCTGCCGCGGGGCCGCGGTCGGCCCCGCGTCGGCGGTCGCGGTGGCGGTGGTCCTACCGCTGGTGCCAGGCGGCGAGGAGCTCGGCCTCCTGGGCGGGGCCGAGGGTGTCCGGCACATGCTCGAACGGCTGGATGTCGCGGGCGGTGTCGGCCACCGGGCGCAGGACGAGGCCGGTGGCGAGGGCGCGCGCCGGATCGGCGGTGCTGGTGGCGCGGATCTCCGGGATCGCCGGCCAGAGCGGGAGCGCCCGCTGCGTGACGCCGGCGGCGTGGAGGAACTCCTCGGACACCCAGGTGAGGGTGGTGCCGGGCGGGGCGACCGCCGCGGCGATGGCGTCGAGCAGGGAGCCCATGCCGAACGGCGGGGGAGTGGCGGCGTGGTAGGCGCCGGAGGCGCCCCGCTCCAGCAGGGCGAGCATCCAGGCGGCGAGGTCTCGGGCGTCGACCACCTGGACCGGTGCGTCCGGCCGCCCGGGGGCGAGCACCTCACCGCCCCGGGCGAGGCGCTCCACCCAGTAGTCGAAGCGGTGGGTGTAGTCCCGGGGGCCGATCACGTACGTCGGGCGGACCAGCAGCGTCTCCGGGCCGAAGGCCTGCCGGGCGGCGCGCTCGCACTGGACCTTGAGGACGCCGTAGCTCTCGGCGGTGACCTCCTCGGCCTCCGGGCCGTCGGCGGGCAGCAGCGGGGAGTCCTCGGTGTAGCCCGGGGCGGCCGGGACGTCGTACACCGAGAGCGAGGAGACCAGCAGGTAGCGCCCGGCCGCGCCGGGGTCGAGAGCGGCCGCCAACTCCCGGACCTGGCGCGGGAAGTAGGCGCACAGGTCGACGGTGGCGTCCCAGCTGCGGCCGCGCAGCGCGGACAGGTCGGCGTCGCGGTCGGCGATCAGGTGGGTGGCGTCCGGGAGCAGTCCGGGGCCGGTCCGGCCCCGGTGCAGCACCGTGACCTCGTGGCCGGCGGCCAGTGCCGCCTCGGCGAAGTGGAGACCGATGAAGTGGGTGCCGCCCATGACCAGAATGCGCATCCGAACATCGTGCCAGCCCGCCCCGTGGCGGGGCCAATCGGTGCGTGGTTGTTGCCCAAGTTGTGCGTGGGATGGGTGAGTCGGGGCCCGGTATGGGGAGTTCCGGCGGGAAGTGTGTTCGACGGTCAACGACGTGGGGCGGTGCTCGCCGGCGGTGGCGGGCCGTGGTCGGCTGATTTTCGCTGGTCAGTCGCGCGTGGGCGGGTTCGGGCAGCATGACCTTGACGGCCTCGTAACGCCTGATGCCAGGTCAAAGTTCCTGGTTTCCCGGCGAACTTGTGTGAAGTCCCTTTAAGCTCCCGTTAACGATGGCGGCTTTCCGCCACTCCCGAACTCGCTCACGAGGGCGGGCGGAAGACCCGAACTGGACAATGAGAGCAGGGATGACGACGACAAGTGAACGTACCGCCGGTGCCGCGCGCGGCCCGGGCGGGGGGCGGACGGGTCCACCCGGCCGCCGTGCCGCGGGCCTTCGCACCGCGGGCGGCGCGGTGACGCTGGCCTTGCTGGCCGGGTCCTGGTCCCTGGCAGCGGCCCCACCGGCCTTCCCCCAGAGCGGGGACGGCACGGTGGCGGTCCACGTGATCCGGGCCGTGGACACCGACGGCGTGTGGACGCCCGGGCTGGAATCGGGCATGGCGGGCGTGAAGGTGACGCTCACCGACGCCGCCGGGGTCTCGATCGAGGGCACCACGGCGGCGGACGGCACCGTGACGCTGGCGCCGGCGGCGAGCAAGCTGACCGGCGGCAAGTACCGGGTCCAGGTGGTGAATCCGAAGCCGGGCGTGCTCTACCCGGCCTTCGCCTCCCGCGAAGGCCTGGACGGCGGGCCGAACAAGCTGAGCTCCAACGAGGAGTTCGTCGACCTCTCCGGCGGCAAGAAGGTGGAGATCACCACGGGGCTCTGGAGCCCGGGTGACTACTGCCAGAAGAACGCGCCGCTGGTGTCGACCTGTCAGAACCCGCCCGCGGACGGGGACGCCCAGCACACGCTGGTGTCCTTCCCGTACGAGTCCCGCGGAACGGCCGGCACCGGCTTCACCCTGACCGACGTGGCCACGGCCGGGCAGACCGGTAACCTCTACGGCATCGCCTGGAACAAGGCCGACCGGAGGGTGTTCTCCTCGGCCCAGGCCAAGCGGACCACCAGCTACGGTCCCGGCGGCCCCGGCGGGATCTACGTCACCGACTGGGACAAGAAGAAGACCACGCTCTTCGCCACCGTCCCGGACGCGGGCACCACCCCGCACACTCCGGGCAACGACGACGCCTTCCTGCCCGCGGTGGGCAAGGAGAGCCTCGGCGGCATCAAGATCACCGACGACGGCAAGGACCTCTTCGTCGTCAACCTGCACGACCGCAAGCTCTACCGCTACGACGCCACCGCGGCGACGGCGGCCGCGCCCAAGGCCTCCTACCCGATCCCGGACCCGGGCTGCCCGGCGTCGGGGGACTGGCGTCCGTACGGCCTCGGCCTCCAGGACGGCGTCGGCTTCCTCGGGGGCGTCTGCTCGGGCGAGTCCACCGGCAAGGCCTCGGACCTGCGGGCCGTGGTGCTGCCGTTCGACCTGGCCACCGGCGCGTTCAAGTCGGCGGTGCTGAACCAGCCGCTCGACTACCCGCGCGGCACCACGGTCGGCGGGCCGTGCCCCGGCACCGGCTGGTTCCCGTGGCAGGACACCTTCCCGACCACCCAGAACGGCCAGGCCTGCGGGGACAACTACCTGGCCAACCCCGAGCCGGCGGTGGCCGAGATCGCCTTCGAGACCGACGGCTCGATGCTGCTCGCCTTCCGGGACCGCTTCGGCGACCAGTCGGCGGCCGCCCCGACGGGCGCGGCGATGACCAAGGTCCTGCCCGGCGGTGACCTCCTCAAGGCCTGCCTGGCGAACGGCACGTACGTGCTGGACACCAACCTGGGCTGCGGGTCCACGGCCCGGGGGCAGCGGTTCTTCGACAACGCCCGGATCGGCCACAACAACCCTGCCAACGCCGGGATGGCGTTCTCGAAGGTCGAGGACTCCATCGTGATCTCGGGCTACGACAGCGACAGCCGGGCCTACGGCTACGGCAGCGCCTTCCAGAAGCGCAACGGCAAGGCGGACGGCGGCGTGCGGCTCAACACGGGCGCGGGCATCCCGCCGTTCGGCAAGGGCGCCGCGATGGGCGACCTGGAGGTCCTCTGCGACCAGGCTCCGCTCCAGATCGGCAACCGGGTCTGGTACGACCCCGAGCGCAGCGGCCTCCAACTGCCGGGCCAGAAGCCGGTACCGGGCGCGACCGTCCACCTGTACGACGAGGCGGGCAAGCTCGTCGGCACGACCAAGACGACCCAGCGCGGCGAGTACTACTTCGACGACAGCAACGTCGACGGCGGCCTCAAGCCGAGGACCAAGTACACGATCAAGCTGGACAACCCCGCCGACTACGCCAAGGACGGCCCCCTCTTCCAGTGGGTGCCGACCGACCACGACGTCGGTGACAACCACTTCATCGACTCCAAGGGCATCGTTCCGAAGGGCGGCAAGTTCCCGGAGCGGGCACTGACCACCGGTGGCCCCGGCGAGAACGACCACACCTACGACTTCGGCTTCCGCCTGCAGGAGGGTGCGCTGCGCCTGGTCAAGCACGACCAGGACGGCAAGCCGCTGGCGGGCGCCAAGTTCCAGCTGTGGCACGAGACCAACGGGACCGACGGGCTCCAGCCGACCGGCGACAAGCCCGACACCAAGGTCGGTGAGCCCTGCACGACCGGCGCCGACGGCATCTGCCAGGGCACCGGGGTGCCGGGGACGTACTACTGGCAGGAGCTGAGCCCGCCGGCCGGCTACGAGGCGCCGGAGGTCACCGTCTTCGGTCCGCTGAAGCTGACCTCGGCGAACCTGGACGCCGGTGTGGAGGTGACGGCCGTCAACAAGCTGATCCCCACCCCGACGCCGACGCCCACCCCGACCGAGACGCCGACCCCGGCGCCGACGTCGGCGGCTCCGGTGCCGCCGGCCCCCGCCCCGCAGCCTCCCGCACCCGGGCAACTGCCCCACACCGGTGCGGGTGAGGGGATGCCGATCGCATTGACCAGCGCTGCGGCGCTGATCGTCCTCGGCACCGCCATGGTGCTGGTGGTCCGCAGGCGCAAGGCCGCCCAACGCGGCTAGCGTTCGCAGTGAGTGGGCCCGGTGCGGGGAGACCGGCACCGGGCCCGAATCGGGCGGGTTCGTGGGACCGTTGGTCCCCGGACCCGCCCGACTGTCGTGTCCGACCGAGGAAAGGGAGCGGCTGCATGCCCCGCAAGACGAACGCCGAGGGCCGCGCGCCCCGCCGGGCCCGGGCCGGCTGGCTCAAGGCCGTGATCGCACTCGTGGTGTGCGGCGCCGCGGCGGGCGGCGTGGCCGTCTACCGGACGGTCTCCGAGGAGGCCACCGAACGCCCGGTGACCACCGACGAGGCGGGCCGCCTCGCCCTGTCCCGCCTGAACCTCTACCAGGCGAGCCCGGTGGCGGTGACGCTCACGGCCGACGAGGGCGGGGGCGTGACCATCCGGGTCGACGGGATCGTCGACTACCGCAACCACCGGGGCGTCGGCCGCTACCGGACCACCGGCGCGAGCGGACCGCTGGACCACGGCCTGATCGTCTGGGACACCGGCGGCCTCGGACTGGCCCCCGACCCGGCCGGCACCGCCGCCACGGATGCCCCGGCCTGGCAGCAGGCCGAGCACATCCCGCGCCAGGGCTGGTCGCCGCGGACCTACACGGCGGACCCGCTGGACGCCGGACTGAACCTGCTGGTCCAGCTCGGCGCGGACCGCCCCGACAACCCGCTGCTGCTCGCCCAGTCCGGGGCCCGCTGGCTGGGCCGGGACCGGATCGACGGCCGGGGCTACGACCGCTTCGCCGGTCCGCGCGCCCAGGGCGCCGCGCCCGACGGCGCCCGCTCGCCGCTGACCTACTGGGTCGACGGCGACGGCGGGCTGCGCCGGGTGACGATGCGGATGCCGGGGCTGGGCACCCCGGCCACCGTCGACTTCACCGGGCGGCAGGCGGACGCCAAGCTGCCCGAGGCCCCGTGGCTCACCGGCTGACCCGGCACCGCCGGAAGGCCGCGGGACGGAGCGGCCAGCCGTACAAAAATCGTTGGTGAGGCAGCAATGGCTTCATCATCTTCCGTTCACCCGGACTCGGCTGCCAGCATCGGCGCACCGTCACCGCCCGAGGGAGTAGCCGATGAACCGCCCCCGTTCCCTGCGCTGTCTGGCCGCACTGTCCCTGGTCGTCCTGGCCGCCACCGCCTGCGGGCGCTCCGACCAGGGCGGCTCCCCGGCCGCCGGCGCGGCGCAGGCCGCGCAGAACTCCGGGAAGAGCGCCGCCGAGCTGCTCCCGGAGAAGAACAAGCAGAGCGGCGTGCTCAGAGTGGCCACCTCCGTCGGCTACCCGCCGATGGAGATGTACAAGACCGGGACCACCGAGCTGACCGGGGTCGACCCGGACCTCGCCGCCGCCGTCGCCGGGAAGCTCGGCCTGAAGCTGGAGCTCGCCAACTCCTCCTTCGACGGCCTGATCCCCGGCCTCCAGGCCGGCCGCTACGACCTGGTGATGTCCTCCATGACGGACAGCGCGCAGCGCCGCCAGGCCGTCGATTTCGTGGACTACTTCCGCACCGGCGGCGTGATCATGACGAAGAAGGGCAACCCCGAGGGCATCAAGTCCATCGAGGACCTCTGCGGCAAGAAGGTGGTCCTCGCCAAGGGCAGTTCCAACCTGGAGATCGGCGAGCAGCAGAACGCCAAGTGCGCCACCAAGATGGCGATCTCGCAGAGCGAGGACGCCCCGACCGGGCTGCTCCAGCTGGACAGCGAGCGGGCCGTGGCCACGATCGTGGACTACCCGGTGGCGCAGATGTTCGTGCAGAGCAGCGGCTCCTACGAGGTGCTGCCGGAGCAGTACGGGACGGCGCCGTGGGGCATCGCGGTGGCGAAGAAGGACTCCGGGCTGCGCGACGCGGTGCAGAAGGCGCTCCAGGAGCTGATCGAGAGCGGCGAGTACCGCAAGGTGCTGGACACCTACCAGGTCGGCGGCAGCGCGGTGGAGCGAGCCACCGTCAACGCGGCGCAGTGAGAACGGCGGCACCGACGAGATGAGCACCGACATGAGAGACCCCGCGACGCCCGCAGACCCCCCGATGCCCGCCTCCGCAGCCCGAGCGGCCGCGGCCGGCCCCGTCGACGACGACCTGGCCTTCGAGGTGACCGGCCGGCCCCGCCCGGCGCGCTGGTTCGCCGTGCTGGCGGCCGCCTTCGTCGCCGTCTGGCTCGCCTGGACCATCATCGTCAACCCCAACCTGCACTGGGACATCGTCGCGAAGTACCAGTTCGACGGCGTGATCCTGGAAGGGCTCTGGGTGACGGTCCAACTCACCCTGATCTCCCAGGTGGTGGGCATCGTCATCGGCGTGGTGGTGGCGGTGATGCAGCTGTCCGACAGCCCGGTGCTGCGGACCACCGCCGGCGCGTACACCTGGTTCTTCCGCGGCACCCCGCTGCTGGTCCAGCTGATCTTCTGGTTCAACCTGGCGCTGCTCTTCCCGGAGATCAGCATCGGCATCCCGTTCGACGGGCCCAAGCTGGTCAGCTGGCAGTCCAACACCCTGATCACCGGCTTCGTCGCGGCGCTGCTCGGCCTGTCGATCAACGAGGGCGCCTACATGTCCGAGATCGTCCGGGCCGGCATCCAGAGCGTCGACCCCGGGCAGCGCGAGGCCGGTGCCTCGCTGGGCATGTCCAACCGGCAGATCCTCACCCGGGTGGTGCTGCCGCAGGCGATGCGGGTGATCATCCCGCCGTTCGGCAACCAGTTCATCTCGATGCTGAAGACCACCTCGCTGGTCTCCGTCATCGCCGGCGCCGACCTGATGACCGTCTCTCAGCACCTCTACCTCGCCAACTTCGAGGTGATCGCGCTGCTGATCGTCGCGTCCATCTGGTACCTGGTGCTCACCACCATCGCGAGCGTCGCCCAGCACGCGGTGGAGCGGAGGTTCAACCCGGCCGGCGCCCCGCCGGCGCTGCACCGCCGGGTGCTGGCCAATCTGAGGCCCGGGCGCGGCGGAGCGCAGAAGCGGACGACGAAGAAGGGGGAGGGCGCATGAGGACGATCGACCTGGACAAGCCGGGCGGGCCGGCCACCGAGGTGGTCCTGTCGGCCCGGAAGGTGCGCAAGCGCTTTGGCGACGTGGAGGTGCTGCGCGGCATCGACCTGGAGGTGCGGGCGGGGGAGGTGCTCTGTGTGATCGGGCCCTCCGGCTCCGGCAAGTCCACGCTGCTGCGCTGCTTCAACCACCTGGAGAAGATCGACGCCGGGCGGATCGAGGTGGACGGCGAACTGGTCGGCTACGAGCCGCACGGCGCCTGCGGCAGCAGGCTGCGCGAGCGCCGGCCGCGCGACATCCGCCACCAGCGCGAGCGGATCGGCATGGTCTTCCAGCGCTTCCACCTCTTCCCGCACCGCACTGCGCTCCAGAACGTGATGGAGGGCCCGGTCGCGGTCAAGCGCCGCCCGCGCGAGGAGGCCGAGCGCCGGGCCCGCGAACTGCTCGCCCGGGTCGGCCTGGCCGACCGCGCCGACCACTACCCGGGCCAGCTCTCCGGCGGCCAGCAGCAGCGGGTGGCGATAGCCCGGGCGCTGGCCATGGAGCCGACCATGATGCTCTTCGACGAGCCCACCTCCGCGCTCGACCCCGAGCTGGTCGGCGAGGTGCTCGGCGTGATGCGCGACCTCGCCCGCAGCGGCATGACGATGATCGTCGTCACCCACGAGATGGGCTTCGCCCGCGAGGTCGCCGACCGGGTCGTCTTCATGGACCAGGGCGCCGTCGTGGAGGCCGGCAGCCCGGCCGAGGTGTTCACCGCCCCGCGGCACGACCGCACCCGGGCCTTCCTCTCGACGGTGCTCTGATGGGAGCGATGGGACTGATGGGAGCGGACGTGACCACGACCCCGGCCGACCTGCTGCTGCGCGGCGCCACCCTGCTGGACGGCACCGGGGCGCCCGCCCGCCCGGCCGACCTCGCCGTCGCGGCCGGCCGGGTCACCGTACTGCCGCCGGGCACCACCGTGGCCGCGGCCGAGACCCTGGACGTCACCGGACGGGTCGTCACCCCCGGTTTCATCGACGTCCACACCCACTCGGACGCGCTCGCCGCCCCGTTCGGCGGCGGCACCCACACCGACGGCGACGCCCTGGACGAACTGCGGCTCGCCCCGCTGCTCCAGGGCGTCACCACCGAGATCAGCGGCAACTGCGGGATCAGCCTGTTCCCCGCGCTGCCCGAGCGGCTGCCCGAACTGGCCGAGCACCTGCGGGTCTCCTTCGGCCTCGGGCCGGTGCTGCCCGCCGAGGACTTCGACGCCTTCGCCGCCGGCCAGCGGCCCGAACTGCGCCGCAACCACATCACCTCGCTGGTCGGCCACGGCACGCTGCGCGCCGGGGTGATGGGCTTCGAGGACCGCCCGCCCACCCCCGAGGAGCTGGCCGCCATGTGCGGGCTGCTCGACCGGGCGCTGACCCAGGGCGCGGCCGGGCTCTCCACCGGACTGATCTACCCGCCCGGCGTCTACGCGGACACCGAGGAGATCGTGGCCCTGGCGAAGGTCGCCGCGCGGCACGGCAAGCCGTACGTGACGCACCTGCGCGACGAGATGTCCCAGGTGGAGAAGGCCCTGGAGGAGGCGCTGGAGATCGCGGTGCGCTCCGGCGCCCCGCTCCAGGTCTCCCACCACAAGACGGCCGGCCGGCACGCCTGGGGCGCCACCCTGCGCACCCTGCCGCGGCTGGAACGGGCCCGCGCCGAGGGCGTGGACGTGCTCTGCGACGTCTACCCGTACACCGCCGGCAGCACCGTGCTGCACGCGATGCTGCCGCCGTGGACCAGCGAGGGCGGGGTGGCCGCCCTGCTGGAGCGGCTGCGCAGCAAGGAGGTGCGGGACCGGATCCGGGCGGACATCGCGAACGGCGTCGAGGGCTGGGAGAACACCGTCGGCAACGGCGGCTGGGACCTGATCTCGGTGGCCGCCGCCCCGGCCGGCCGCGCCGCCGAGGGCCGCCGGATCGCCGACCTGGCCGCCGAGCGCGGCACCGACCCGGTGGACTACGTCTGCGACCTGCTGCTGGAGGCCCAGGGCGAGGTGACCATCATCAGCCACTCGATGCGCGAGGACGACGTCCGCCGGGTGCTGGCCAGCCCGCTGTCGATGATCGGCTCGGACGGTGTGCCCAAACCCGGCCGCCCGCACCCCCGCTGGGCGGGCAGCTTCGCCCGGGTGCTCGGCCACTACGGGCGCGAGCACGGGCTGCTG
Organism: Kitasatospora sp. NPDC101235; assembly: GCF_044767505.1. Taxonomy (NCBI): domain Bacteria; kingdom Bacillati; phylum Actinomycetota; class Actinomycetes; order Kitasatosporales; family Streptomycetaceae; genus Kitasatospora; species Kitasatospora sp. NPDC101235. Next base: position 257,090 of record NZ_JBIWNZ010000008.1, on the reverse strand, counting down.
CCGCTGGAGCTCGCGGTGCACAAGATGACCGGCCTGCCCGCCGCGCGGTTCGGGCTGATCGGGCGCGGCGTGGTCCGGGACGGCGCCGTCGCGGACCTGGTGGTACTGGACCCGGCGGCCGTCCTGGACGGCGCGACCTTCGAGCAGCCGCTGCTGCCGCCGGTCGGCGTGGAGACCGTCGTGGTGGCCGGGCGGGTCGCGGTGCGCGGCGGCCGGCCGACCGCGATCCGGGCCGGAGAGGTGGTGCGGGTCCGATGAGCCTCGCCCAGGTGGCCGCCGCCGCGCGCAGCTCGGCGGCGCTCCCGCTGACCCTCGCGGTGGCCGCCGTCGACGTGGACGCCCCCGGCGCGCACACCGGCGCCGACGGCGGTGCGGTCGGGGTGGACGACACCGTCGTGCTTCCCGTCGCCAGTGCCTCCAAGCTGCTGCTGCTGGCCGAGGTCGCCCGGCGGCTGGACACCGGAGAACTGACGGCCGGGCAGCCGGTGGCGATCCTTCCCGAGGACGTCACCGGCGGCACCGGCCTGCTGGGCCGGCTCAGCCGCCCGGGCTGGACGGTGGAGGACCTGGCCTGGCTGACCGCCGCGGTCAGCGACAACACCGCCACCAACGCGCTGCTGCGGCTGGTCGGTCTGCCGGCCGCCGCACGGCTGGCGCGCGACCTCGGCCTGGAACGGCTCACCCTGCACGACCGGGTGCGCGACGAGCGCGGGCCGGACGTCCCGCCGGTCTTCGCCACCGGCACCGCCCGCGATCTGGCCCGCCTGGTGGCCCTCGCGGTCCAGGGCACCATGGCCACCCCGGCGGCCTCGGCCCGGCTGCTCGGCTGGATGCGCGCCAACACCGACCACGGCCTGGTGCCCGCGCTGATCGACCACGACCCGTACGCGCCCGGTTTCCCCGAGCCGCTGCCCGGCCGCCTGCTGGTGGCCAACAAGACCGGTACGGACACCGGGGTACGGGCCGACGCGGGCGTCATCGTGGGCGCCCGCCGGGTGGCCTACGCGGTCGTCGCGCACTGGGACGTGGCGCTCGGGCCCAGCACCGAACGGGCCGCCGTGCACGCCATCCGGGACGTCGGCCGGGCGCTCGCGGCCTGGGCCCAGCGGCCCGCCTGACGGCTTCGAGCCGGGGGGATCAGGCCCACTGCATGTCGAGCAGGGACCTGATCTCCCCGGCGGCGGCGCCGAGTTCGGCAAGGAATGCCTGGAGCACCGGGTTGCGGTTGGTGGCCCGGGTGGCCACCCCGATCCGGCGGTGCAGCTGGGGGTGGTCCAGCCGGCAGACGTGCACCCCGGCGCTGTCGGCCAGGCCGAGCGCCGGGATCAGCGCGACGCCCATGCCGGCCCGCGCGAGGTTGATGGTCACCTGGTAGTGGTCGCTGCGGCAGCGCACCCGGGGACGGAACCCCTCGGCCGCGCAGGCGCGTTCGAGCACCGGCTCGCCGGTGCTGCCGCCGTGGGTGCCGATCCAGCTCTCGCCCTCCAGCTCGGCCAGCCGCACCACCGAGCGCCGCCCGAGCCGGTGCCGCAGCGGCACCACGACCAGCTGCGGCTCCTCGAAGTACATCCGCACGTCCACCGCCGCCTGGCGGCACCACGGGTCCAGCGGGTGCTCGAAGACCACGGCCGCGTCCAGCCGGCCGGCCTCCAGGTCCGGGACCAGCTCGTGCGGCTGGCCCATGATGAGCTCCAGCTCCACCTGCGGGTTCCCGGCGGCGAACGCGGCCAGCGCCCGGGGCAGCAGGTCCAGCCCGGCGGAGGCGAAGAAACCGATCCGCAGCACGCCGGCCGCGCCCTGGGCGTGCGCCCGCAGGTCGTCCTGCGCGACGGCCATCAGGTCGGCGATCGCCTGGGCGTGCTCGGCCAGCCGGACACCCGCGGGCGTCAGTCGCAGGGACTGCGGAGCCCGTTCCACCAGCGCGACACCCAGCTCCTGCTCCAGGCGGGCGAGCTGGTGCGAGATGGCGGACGGGCTCAGGTGCAGGGCCTGCGCCGCGGCCACGATGGTGCCCCGGCGGGCGATCTCCAGGAGGACGAGCAGTCGGGCGCTGTTCAGCATCGGCCCAGGTTATGAGGCGAGTGCCCGCTGCGCAGCCACCGGCTCCCCGGTGCCGCCGTCGGCGGCCACGTCCAGCCGGAGCAGGTCGTGCTCGGTCTCCCGGCGCACCACCAGGCGGGCCTCGCCGTCCCGGACGAAGACCACGGCGGGCCGCGGCAGCTTGTTGTAGTTGGACGCCATGGCGTAGCCGTAGGCGCCGGTCACCGGGGTGGCCAGCAGGTCGCCGACCCGCAGGTCGGCGGGGAGCGCGGCGTCGTCGATGATCACGTCGCCGCTCTCGCAGTGCTTGCCGACCAGCCGGGCACGCCGCGGGCGGGGCGCCTCGGGGCAGCGGGGCAGGAACGCCTCGTAGCGGGCGCCGTACAGCGCGGGGCGCAGGTTGTCGCTCATCCCGCCGTCCACGCTGACGTAGGTGCGCACGCCCTCGATCCGCTTGACGGTGCCGACCCGGTACACGGTCAGCCCGGCCCGGGCGGCGATCGAGCGGCCGGGCTCGACGTCCACCTCGCCGCTCCAGCCGGCCCCGCGCACGGCCGCGCGGACCCGCTCGGCCCAGACGGCGAAGGAGGGGGCGCTCTGCCCGTTCAGGTAGGCCACGCCCAGGCCGCCGCCGACGGTCAGCCGGCGCAGGCCGTGCTCCACCGCGAACCGGGCCACCGCCGCGGCGCCGTCGGCCAGCTCGGCCGGGTCCAGCACCTGGGAGCCGACGTGGGCGTGGACGCCTTCCAGCCGTACGGCGGCGGAGCCCGCGGCCCGGCGCACCGCGGCCGCGGCGGCGCCGTCGGCCAAGCCGAAGCCGAACTTGGAGTCGTGGCCGCCGGTCTGGATGGCCTGGTGGGCGCCGGCCGCGACCCCGGGCGCCACCCGCAGCCGGACCCGGGCCGGGGGCAGGCCCTCCTCGCGGTGCAGCCGCTCGATCCGGTCCAGCTCGTCGAAGCTGTCCACCACGATGTGGCGCAGGCCGACGGTCAGCGCGGTGCGCAGCTCGGTCTCGTCCTTGTTGTTGCCGTGCAGCACGATCCGGTCCGGGTCGACCCCGGCGTACAGCGCGGTGCGCAGCTCGCCGCCGGAGGCGACGTCCAGCAGCAGGCCCTCCTCGGTGGCGAGGCGGGCCATCGCGGTGCACAGGAAGGCCTTGGAGGCGTAGGCGACGTTGCCCCGGCCGAAGGCGGCCACCGCCTCGCGGCAGCGCCGGCGCAGGTGCTCCTCGTCGTAGACGAACAGCGGCGTGCCGTACCGGCGGGCGGCCTCGTCCAGGAGCACGCCGCCGACGGCCAGCCCCTCGGGGCGGAACTCGGCGGTGAGCGGCAGCAGGCCCGGATCGACGGGCGGCAGGGCTGGCGACACAGGGGACAAGGCTTCCTCCCGGCAGGCTGGCTGGCCCGCCCATCCTCGGTCCTGCGGGAGGGGCTGAGAAAGCGCATTCTTCCGGCCCTGAGCAGTACCGAAACCGATGCTCCGGACCGGCGGACGGCCCTGCGGGGTGTTGCATCTAAGCTTGCATCTATGGTGCTACGGTGTGTTCCATGGCCGACACCCCGCCCCCTGCCCGCGTCCCGGCCGCGGACCGCGCGTACGAACTGACCAAGGACCTCATCCTCGGCGGCGGCCTCCCCGGCGGGACGCTGATCAGCGAGGGCGAGATCGCCGAACGCACCTCGCTCAGCCGCACCCCGGTCCGGGAGGCCTTCCTGCGGCTGCAGGCCGAGGGGCTGCTCCGGCTCTTCCCCAAGCGCGGAGCCGTCGTGGTGCCGGTCGGCCCCGGCGAGGCCGAGGACGTGCTGGAACTGCGCGAGGCGCTGGAGAGCACCGCCGTACGCCGGATCACCCGCCGCCCCGACGGCCTCGACGCGCTGGTGCGGCAGCTGTCCGAACTGATCGACCAGCAGCGCGAACCCGCCCGCCGGGCCGACCTCGGCGCCTTCGCCGACGCCGACGAGGCCTTCCACCGGGGCATCGTGACGGCCTCCGGCAACGAGCTCGCCGAGCGGTTCTACGGGACACTGCGCGACCGCCAGCGCCGGATGGCCGTCCAGCTGCTGCAGGTCCAGCCGGAGCGGCTGGCCCCGCTGGTCGAGGAGCACACCGTGCTGGTCGAGCGGATCGCGGCCCGCGACGCCGAGGGCTTCACCGTCGCCCTGCGCGCCCACCTGGACGCCCACCGGGCCGTCACCGACCGCTGACCTCTCCTCGGCGCGCGCCGACGGTTCGCGCGCACACCCCCGACGGACCGCCGGGACCCCACCATCCGACAAGGAGCAGCACCACCATGAGCACCACCCGGCCGCCGTCCGCCGGTCCCGTCGCACCGTCCGGCCGGGGGCGGCCGTGGCTGCTCGCGGCCCTCGCCATGCTCTGCTGCGGCTGGGGCGGCAACCAGTTCACCCCGCTGCTGCTGATGTACCGCCACCTCGGCGGCTACTCGGAGGTCACCGTGGACGCCTTCCTGGGGGCGTACGTCCTCGGGCTGGTCCCCGGACTGCTGGTCGGCGGCGCCGCCTCGGACCGCTACGGGCGCCGCCCGCTGATGATCGGCGCGGTGACTGCCTCGCTCGCCGCCAGCGGGGTGCTGTGCGGCGGCGCGGCCGGTGAACTCCCCATCTACGCCGGGCGGTTCCTCACCGGCATAGCCGTCGGCATCGCGATGGCCGTCGGCACCAGCTGGGTCAAGGAGCTCTCCCAGGCCCCGCACGACCCGGCCGCCGACCCGGGTGCCGGAGCCCGGCGCGCCTCCCTCGCCCTGACCCTCGGCTTCGGGCTCGGCGCCGGGGTGGCCGGCGCGCTCGCCCAGTGGGGCCCCTGGCCGATGGTCACCCCGTACCTCGCCCACCTGCTGGTCACCCTGCCCGCGCTGTTCCTGCTCCCGAAGGCCGTCGAGACCCGGGCCCGCACCGCCGCCGTCCGCAGCCTCTGGGCCGACCTCAAGGTCCCGGCGGCCGGGCACCGGCGCTTCGTGCGGGTGGTCCTGCCGATGGCCCCGTGGGTGTTCGGCTCGGCCGGCGTCGCGTACGCGGTGACCCCGCAGCTGGTCGGCGACCGGCTCGGCGACTGGTCGCTGGCCTACGCGACCCTGCTCACCGTCCTCACCCTCGGCACCGGTGCCCTCGTCCAGCCCTTCGCCAAGCGCCTGGACTCGCTCTCCTCGGCGCGCGGCGTCATCGTCTCCATGGTGCTGATGGCCTGCGGCATGGCCGTCTGCGCCGGCGACGCGGCGGTCCGCTCCCCGCTGCTCGGCCTGTGCGGCGCGGTCCTCCTCGGCGCCGCCTACGGCATCGGGGTGGTCTCCGGGCTGCTGGAGATCCAGCGCATCGTCACCCCCGACGACCTGGCGGGCATCACCGGCGTCTACTACGCGCTCTGCTACTCGGGCTTCCTGCTCCCCGCGATCCTGGCCGCGCTCTCCTCGCTGGCCTCCTACACCGTGATGCTCGCCGTGGTGACCGCCCTCGCGCTCGCCAGCCTCGCCGTGATCACCCTCTCCTCCCGCCGCACCGCACTCGAAACCCGCCCGGGGCAGCCCTCGCCCCGCTGACCGCCGAGCACGCCGGCGCACCCCGGGTGGCGGCCCCGGGTGGGCCGGGCGACGATGGGCCGAGGAGCGACGATCGCTCCTCGGCCACGAGGCCGAGCGGATCGCCGACCAGGACGCCCCGGCCCCCGGGAAGAGGCTCCCCTTGAACACCGACCCCCCGCGCGGCACCGCGCACCCGCCGCGGCCCGGCGCCACCGCGGCGGGCGGCCGGGCCGCCGCCCGCCGCTGGCGGGCGCTCGGGGTCTGCCTGGTCGCCGGCTTCATGACCCTGTTGGACGTCAGCATCGTCAACGTCGCCCTGCCGACCGTACGGGCCGGGCTGCACATGTCCGACAGCGGACTGCAATGGGTGCTCAGCGGCTACGCGCTGGCCTTCGGCCTGGTGCTGGTGCCCGCCGGGCGGCTCGGCGACGCGCGCAGCCGGCGGGCCGTCTTCCTCGTCGGGCTCGCCCTGTTCACCGCGGCCAGCGCGCTCGCCGGGGCGGCGCAGAGCCAGGAGTGGCTGGTGCTGGCCCGGCTGTTCCAGGGCGCGGCCGGCGGGGTGCTGGTGCCGCAGGTGTCCGGCTTCATCCAGGTGCTGTTCCGGGGCGCCGAGCGCGGCCGGGCCTTCGGCGTGCTGGGCACGACCATCGGGCTGTCCACCGCGGTCGGACCGCTGCTCGGCGGGCTGCTGATCCACCTGGTCGGCCCGCAGGACGGCTGGCGCTGGGTGTTCCTGGTCAACCTGCCGATCGGCGTCGCCGCGCTGCCGATCGCCTACCGGCTGCTTCCGGCGCCCCCGCCCGCCGCCGAGCGGGCCGGGCACCGGGACTTCGACCCGGTCGGCGTGCTGCTGCTCGGCGCCGGGACGGTCTCACTGCTGCTGCCGTTCGTCCAGGCGCAGCAGTGGCACGACTCGGCCCGATGGCTGCTGCTGGCGCTGGCGGCGGTGCTGCTCGCCGTCTTCGTCGGCTGGGAGCTGTACTACGGGCGGCGGCACGAACCGCTGGTGAGCATGGCGCTGTTCGCGGTGCGCCCGTACGCGGCGGGGACGCTGCTGTCGCTGGTGTACTTCGCCGGGTTCACCGCGATCTTCTTCATCTTCACCCTCTACCTCCAGGTGGGCCTGCACTACTCGGCGCTGGCGGCGGGCCTGGCGATCACGCCGTTCGCGGTCGGCTCGGCGGTGTCCGCGACGGTGGGCGGGAGCCTGGTGAGCCGGCTGGGGCGGCGGCTGGTGGTGGCCGGGCTGGTGCTGGTGCTGGCCGGGCTGCTGGCCTCGACGCTCGCGGTGCAGCTGTGGTCCGGGCCCGACGTGGGCTGGACGATGGCGCTGCCGCTGCTGGTCGCCGGGGTGGGCAGCGGACTGGTGGTCGCCCCGAACCAGACACTGACCCTCCAGCAGGTGCCGGTGGCCCGGGCGGGCAGTGCGGGCGGAGTGCTGCAGACCGCGCAGCGGGTCGGCTCCGCGGTGGGCATCGCCGTCGTCGGCTCGGTGTTCTTCGCCCATGCCGCCGGCCCCCGCCCGGACTGGGCGCTGGCCTTCCAGCTGGGGGTGACGGTCGCGGCCGGCCTGGTGCTGGCGGCGCTGCTGGTGGCGGCCGCCGACATGGCCTCGGGCCGGGGCGGTTTCCGGGCCGCCGGGCCGCGGGTGGGGGACGGGCCGTGACGGACGCCCGGGCGGACTTCCTGGCCGCCGCCGCCGCGGCCGAGGACCTGCTGCGCCGCCCGGAGGTGGCGGCCTCCTGGCGGCGGCCGAGCGCACTGGCGCAGTGGAGCGTCGGCGGGCTGGCCGGGCACCTGGCCTACCAGGTCCTCTGCGTGGCGGAGCTGCCGGCCGCCGCCGTACCGGCGGAGCCGGTGGTCGGGCTGCTGGACCACTACGCCCGGTCGCTCTGGGTCGGCGCCGCACTCGACGCGGACGTCAACGTGCGGATCCGGCAGGGCAGCGAGGCCTTCGCGGCCGACGGGCCGGCCGCGCTGCACCGCCGGCTCGCCGCCGTGCTGCCGGAGCTCGCGGCCACGCTGGCGGCGGCGGACGGCACCCGACCGGTCCGGCTGCCGTTCTGGGGCCCGTGGGCACTCACCCTCGACGACCTGCTGGCCACCCGGACGATGGAACTGGCCGTCCACGGCGACGACCTGGCGGTCAGCGTCGGGGTGCCGGGCCCCGAGCTCCCACCGGAGACCGCCGAGTCGGTGATCGGCCTGCTGGCCCGGCTGGCCGTCCGGCGGCACGGCCAGGCGGCGGTGCTGCGCACGCTCAGCCGGGCCGAGCGGGCGCCCGGGAGCATCGCGGCGTTCTGAGCCCCTTCGTCCTGAACACCTGCCCGGGGCCGTCAGTGGTCGCGGCGGTGGACCGCGACCGCCGCGACGGCGACCGAGGCCAGCGACCACACCGCGAAGGTGACCCAGGAGCCTGCGACGGTGGCCGGATACTCGGACGGGCGCAGGCCCGCCAGGGTGGTCCGGGCCAGGCGCTGCCAGGCGGGCAGCGGCAGGGCGTGCAGCAGGTCGGCGCTCCAGCGGTAGCGCTCGGTGACCAGCGACGGGACGAAGAACAGCACCACGACGGTGCCCACCACGGCGCCCGCGCTGTGCCGGACCAGGGTGCCGAGGCCGAGCCCGACCAGCGCGCAGACCGGGCCGAACAGCACCGCCGCCGCGACGTACCGCAGCGCGGTCGGGTCGGTGACGGACTGCCCGATGCCGGCCTCGGACAGGATCGCCTGGCTCGCGCCGAAGGAGACGCCGACGGTGAGCACCCCGTAGCCGAACAGCACGGCGGCCAGCACGCAGGCCTTGGCGGCGATCACCGCCCGGCGATCGGGCACGGCCGCCAGCGTCGTGCGGATCAGCCCGGTCGCGTACTCGCCCGCGATGACGATCGCGCCGAGGCCGCCCGCGACCAGCATCAGGATGTCGGCGGAGGCGAGGTTGAACGCGTCGTTCAGCGCCACCTGCGCCATGACCGCCGGGTCGCCCTCGCCCGGCGTGTAGTGGTCGCGGGTGTACAGGGCGGACTTCAGGTTGGCGGCGACGATCGCCAGGGCGCTGAGACCGAGCACCCAGGAGATCGAGCGCAGCGACCAGAACTTGATCCACTCGGCGGCCAGCAGGTCGCCGAAGCGGGCGCGCGGCTCGGCGCGGGTGTGGGCGGGCGTGGTGCTCGACGCGGTGTTCAACGGGGCGCTCCGGCGGGGTACTCGACGCTGTCGGCGGTCAGGTCCATGAACGCCTCCTCCAGGGAGGCGCCCCGGGTGGTCAGGGCGTGCAGCAACAGGCGCTGTTCCAGGGCGAGTTCGCCGATCCGGGTGGCGTCCAGTCCGGTCACCGCGAGGGCGCCGTCCGGGCCGGGCCGAACGGCCGCGCCGGCCGCCGTCAACACGGCCGCCAGCCGGTCGGGTTCGGCGGCCCGGACGGTGACGGTGGCCCGGCCGGTCCGGGCGGCGAACGCGGTGAGGCTCTCGTCGGCGAGCAGCCGGCCGCGTCCGATCACCACCAGGTGGTCGGCGGTGTGTTCCATCTCGGCCATCATGTGACTGGAGACGAAGACCGTGCGCCCCTCGGCGGCGAGCCGCCGGAACAGCCCGCGCACCCAGAGCACGCCCTCCGGGTCCAGCCCGTTCAGCGGCTCGTCGAAGAGCAGCACCGGCGGGTCGCCGAGCAGCGCGCCGGCGATGCCGAGCCGCTGCTTCATGCCCAGCGAGTAGCCGCGGATCCGGCGCCCGGCCGCTTCGGCGAGCCCGACCTCGTGCAGCACCTGCTCGACCCGCGCGGCCGGGATCGCGTTGGCGCGGGCCAGCGCCCGCAGCTGGGCCCGGCCGGTGCGCCCGCCGTGCGCGTCGCCCGCGTCGAGCAGCGCGCCGGCGTGGCGCAGGCCGCGCGGTCGGCTGGCGAAGGGCACCCCGGCCACGGTGACGGTGCCTTCGGTGGGGGTGTTGAGGCCGAGGACCAGCCGCAGGGTGGTGGACTTGCCCGCGCCGTTGGGGCCGAGGAAGCCGGTGACCCGGCCGGGCCGGACGGTGAAGGAGAGGCGGTCGACGGCGGTGCGGACCCGCTTGCCGCGGCCGTAGCGCTTCGTCAGCTCGGTGACTTCGATCATGCGTCCCACGGTGCCCGGGGGAGCCGGCCGGCCGCATCGGACCGGCGTCGACAGTGCTGGTCACCCGTGGCCGTACAACCACGGTTGGATGACGGCGTCGCGGACCGTCGTTACGATCTCGAACCATGCCCTCGTCCCCCTCCCCGCCGCTGCTCCGGCGCGTCCCGCCCGAGGTCTGGGTCGGCCTCGCCTGGTGCGTGGCCGCCGGCTACCCTGCTGTCCGGCTCGGCGGCGACGCCGCACAGCACCCCGGCGCCGCCGCGCACGGCGGCTGGGCGTTCACCCTGGCCGACACGGTGGTGGCCTTCGCGGGCGCGGCGCTGGTGCGACGGCTTCCGGTGCTCTCCGTCGCCCTGCTGCTGGTCGCCGCGTTCACCGAGACCGACGGCTGGGCCGGCGGCGCCCAGGTGCCGCCCGGCGCGCTGCTCGCGGTGGACACCGCGCTCTGCCTGATCACCGCGACCCGGTCGCGGCGCAGCTCCCGGGCCGCGTTCGCCCTGGTCATGGCCTTCCTGGTGCTGCACATCGGCCTGGTGCGCGGCAACACGGTGGGCATCTTCACCGGCACCCACATCGGCTCGGCCGACGGCGCCGCGCTGCTCGCGCTGGTCGCCTGGCTGGTCGGCCGTTCGGCGCGGCAGAACCGGGAACACGCCGAGGCGCTCGGCGCCCGGGCCGCCGAGGAGGCGGTCACCGCCGAACGGCTGCGGATCGCCCGCGAGATGCACGACACCGTCGCGCACAGCCTCGGCATCGTCGCCCTCCAGGCCGGCGCCGCCCGCCGCGTGATCGACCGTCGGCCGGAGCGGGCCAAGCAGGCGCTGGGCGAGATCGAGGCCGCCGGGCGGGACACCCTGGCGGCGCTGCGCCGGATGCTGGTCGCGCTGCGCCGGGCCGACGGCGAGGCCACGGCCACGGTGCCCCAGGGCCTGGCCGACCTCGACCGGCTGGCCGGGGCGACCACCGCCGCGGGGGTGCGGGTGGAGGTCCGGCGGCACGGCGAGCCGGGGCCGCTGCCGCCGGAGGTCGACCTCGCGGCCTTCCGGATCGTCCAGGAGTCGGTCACCAACGTGGTGCGGCACGCGGACGCCGGCGCCTGCGTGGTCGTGGTGGACCACCGGACGGCGGGGGAGCTGTCCGTCGAGGTCACCGACCGGGGGCGGGGCCGGGGCCAGGGGCCCGGCGGTGGGTTCGGGCTGGCCGGGCTGCGGGAGCGGGTCGCCCTGCTGCGCGGCGGGTTCGAGGCCGGGCCGCTGCCCGGGGGCGGTTTCCGGGTGGCCGCCCGGCTGCCGGTGCCGGTGTCCGGTTCCGGCTCGGCGCCGGGACCGTCGGGTGCGGAGGCGGGCGCGTGATCCGGGTGCTGTTGGCCGATGACCAGCCGCTGGTGCGCGCCGCGCTGGAGATGGTGATCGCGGAGACGGCGGACGTCGAGGTGGTCGGCGAGGCGGGCACCGGGGCGGAGGCCGTCCGGCTGGCCGCCGAACTGCGGCCGGACGTCGTGGTGATGGACATCCGGATGCCAGACATCGACGGCATCGAGGCCACCCGGCTGGTGACCGCCGACGGCGGGCCGACCAGGGTGGTGGTGCTCACCACCTTCGACGAGGACGAGCACGTGTACGCGGCGCTGCACGCGGGGGCGTCGGGCTTCCTGGTCAAGGACATGGCGCTGGACGACATCCTCGGCGCGGTGCGGGTGGTCGCCGCCGGGGACGCGCTGATCGCGCCGAGCGTCACCCGGCGGCTGATCGGGGCGTTCGTCGGAGGCCGCCCGCCGCAGCCGGCGTTCGCGCGGGCCGCTCAGGACGCCCCGGCCGGGCAAACCGCCGCCGAGCGGCGGCCGGCGGGGATCACCGAGCGCGAACGGGAGATCCTCACCCTGGTCGGCCGGGGCCTGTCCAACACCGAGATCGCCGCCGAACTGGTGCTCAGCATCGCGACCGTCAAGACCTACATGACCCGGCTGCTGGCCAAGCTCGACGCCCGCGACCGGGTGCAGCTGGTCATCCTGGCGTACGAGGCGGGCCTGGTCTCCGTGTCCGGTTGACCGGGCCCGCCGGGAGGAACGATTCAGCGCTTGACCGCGAAAGCGCCCGCGTTCAGCGCTTGATCGCCACGCCCGCGTACATCGCGATGTCCTGGTCGCGGACGGGCGCGGCACCGGCGTCCGGCCGCCAGTGGTGCACCAGCGTGACACCCGGGTCGAGCAGCTCGTAACCGTCGAAGAAGGCCTCCGTCTCGGCCTTGTCACGGATCTGGAGCGGGATGCCGCGCGCGTTGTACTCGCGGCCGACGCCGCCGACGCCCACCGGGTCGGTGTCACCGGTGAAGACCGTCAGGGCGAGGAAGCTGCCGGGCGCCAGGGCGTCCATGAAGCGGCGCACGATGCCCTGCGGGTCGTCCTCGTCCAGCACGAAGTGGACGATCGCGATCAGCGACAGCGCCACCGGCTGCGAGAGGTCGAGCACCTCGCGCAGCCGGGGGTTGTCGATGATCGACTCCGGGTCGCGGAAGTCGGCGGCCACGTAACAGGTACGGCCCTCGGGCGTGCTGTCCATCAGGGCCCGGGCGTGGGTCAGCACGATCGGGTCGTTGTCCACGTACGCGACCCGGGCCTCGGGGGCGATCGCCTGGGCGATCTCGTGCACGTTCGGCGAGGTCGGGATGCCGGTGCCGATGTCGAGGAACTGCCGCACACCGTACTGCTCCGCGAGGTGGCGCACCGAGCGCTGCATGAAGTCGCGGGTGGTGCGCATCGAGATCGGCAGCGACGGCCAGGCCTGCACCGAGGCGTGCGCCGCGACCCGGTCCGCCTCGAAGTTGGTCTTGCCGCCGATGAGGTAGTCGTAGACCCGGGCGGAGTGCGGAACGTCCATCCGGAGGTCCACCGATGGGTAATCCTCGCGCGGACCGTGCTCCGCCCGGATCTCGTTCGCCATGCTCGTTCTCCCGTTGCTGGGCATCCGTCACAGGCCGCCGGCGTGGCGGTCCGTGGTGCGCATGGTAACGGTCGCCCGGTACGACGAGATGACAGACCCTCAGGCCTGGGCCTCCGGGTGCCTCGGTTCGAGCGCGGCGGCACCCGGCTGGCGGGGAATCGCGATGGTGTCGGACCCCGCCCGGCCGTGCGCCGCGAGTTCGAGCGCGGCGCCGATCCAGGCCATGCCGAAGGCCCACGTCGCCAGCCACTCGCACAGGTACAGCGGCCGCACCGACCAGCCGGAGCCGACGCCCGTCACCCCGGCCAGGACGGAGAGTGCCAGGGCGACCAGGATCAGCACCCCGGCCACCAGGTAGGCCCTGCCCACCCGGGCCGGCTGGGTGGAGCGGGAGTTGCGGAAGGAGTAGAGGCAGAACAGCGCCAGCATGACGAACAGCAGGCCCGCGAAGGCCAGGTGGAACGCCCCGACGGTGCGCTGGACGCCGGACCCGCCCACCGGGGACGTCGGGCACAGCGCGACCCCGAGCGCGAAGAACCCGGCCGCCGTGCTCCAGCGGTCGTCCCGGCGGTCGAAGCGGTAGCAGATCAGGAACACCCCGAGGGCGCACAGCCCGCCGACGAAGAGGTTCCGGCTGCCGGTGTAGTACGAGGCGCTCATCGAGCCCGGCCAGAAGCCGTCGGTGCTGCGCCCCATCACCTCGGCGGACAGCCAGTTGCCGAACGGCAGGGCCGGCGGCAGCAGGATGCCGATCAGGCCGACGCCGAGGCGCAGGATCGCGATGGTCCGAACGTCCTGGATGCTCCGTCGGATGCCGGGGGAGTTCTGCGTGCGCGAGTCGTGAGTCACGGACGCCTCCTTGCCTTTCGTGCGGGCGCGTCGGCCCGCTGGTCCTCCGGCCGCGGGGGAAGGGGTGGGGCGGTGTCGGACGGGCTTCGCCGCACGCCTGAGCGGCCGTCAACTTGTGTACCCGCATTGGCGTTCGAAGCACCACCGATTTGCGCGGGTTGCGCCCTCGGTGACCGCTTGGTGCTCACCGGGCGCCCCCTGGCAGTGGTGGAGGCGGCCCGGTCGTGGTGACCGGGCCGCCTCGTCCCCCGCCCGCGGAAACGGTTCAGTCGGTGGGCTGCCGGGTGCGCGCGATCAGTGCGTTGAGCAGGGCCGCCCCGCGCTCGGCATCGTCGACGCTGACCGCGAAGTCCGCGCCCCGGCGGGTGCGGACCACCAGGCAGACGCCCCGGCGCAGCATCACGGTGGTGCCGAGCCCGTTGATCCGGTAGCCCCAGCCGCCCGTCTGCGCGGCGGTGCGCTGCTCGGCGCGCGCGGAGTCGAGCTCGGCGGGGGACCAGTGACGGGCGGGCCGGCCGAACGGGCCGAAGCCGATGGTCAGGCCGCGGGCGGTCACCCGCGCCCGCACCGAGGAGCTGGCGAGGGACGCGAGGGAGGCGACGGCGAACGGCAGCACCAGCGCCCAGTCCAGCTCGGCGACCCCGCTCGCGACGACCAGCACCCCCGTCACCGCGAGCAGTCCGAGCACCGCCGCGGCCAGTTGCAGCCACGGGTTGGCGGCCTGGGACAGCCAGACGACCTGCTCGCCCGGCGGCACCTCCAGCGCGGGCGCCCCGGCCGCCGGGCGCGGCTCGGGCCGGCCGCCGTAGCGGCGGCTCGCCAGCCAGGTCAGCAGTCCGGCGAGGCCGGTGGCCAGCAGGATCAGGACCACCTCGATGCCCATCGGCGCGGCGTCCTGCCAGCGGACGCGGTCCAGGTTGGCGTGCACGATGGAGGTCTGCGCGCCCGTCAGCAGCACGCCGCCGGCCGCCAGCGTGGCCGCCGCGGCCCCGGGCGTCCGGCCTGCCCAGTACCGCCGCAGGGCCACCGCGGTGAGCACCAGGACCGCCCAGAACGCGGCCGGGACCAGCGCGGCCGCCGCCAGCGACATCGAGCCGTTCGGCTCCCGTCCGCCCCAGTGGGTGGCCAGCGGGTCGGGCAGCCGGTGGCGCGCCGTCAGCGGCAGGGCGACCAGCAGTGCCAGCACGCCGACCGACCAGGCCGCCGCGGCCCAGACGGCACCGCGAGGTGCCGGATGCTCGGCCGTGGTCCGCTCCGTCGGTGTCTTCTCGTCCGTCACGACATCCCCCTGATCATGTCCACGAGATCGTTCCTGCCGTAGCCGGCCCGGGCCGCGTCCTCGACCAGCTTCCGTACCCGCTCGACCAGTTCGGAGCGGGTGTCGGCGCCGGTCGCGATCGTGATGCCGCGGCCCCGGCGGAACTCCAGCACCCCCTCGTCGCGCAGCGTGCGCAGCCCGCGCAGGACGGTGTTGGTGTTCACGCCCAGTGCCCGGGAGAGCTCCCGGGCCGGAGGCAGCTTGTCCCCGGGGGCGCACTCGCCCTCGGCGACGGCCCGTCTGATCGCGCCGGCGACCTGTTCGTGCAGCGGTCGGGTGTCCCCGATGTCCAGCTTCAGCAACATGGTGCTACTGACGATAGCACCATTAATGCTTTGTGCCACTGCCCTCGGGCGACGGGCGTGCGCGGGAACGGGCGGGCCCCGGGTGGCGGGACGGTCGATCCGCTCGACCTCCCGCGCGCCCCGGGGCCCGCCCGCCGCCCGAGTCCGTGCCCGGCGGCTACTTCCGCTCGTCCTCGATCAGGCCGAACTCCTGCATCAGCTCGCCGATCTCGGTGGCCTCCAGCCGGCGAAGCAGCCGCTTGCGCAGGAACTCCGGCCCGGGCAGGTCGAGTTCGGCGCCGTCGCGGAGCCGGGTGGTGGCGGCGAGCAGCTTGCGCACGTCGTAGGTGGAGTTGAACACCTCGGGCACGCCACGCTCGACACCGAGCAGCCGGTAGACGGCCTCCATGCCGGTGCGCACCGAGTACTCGGTGGTGAAGATGCAGTCCCGGCTGGTCTCCGCGAACTGGCCGATGAAGGCGAAGTTGACGGCGCCCTCGGGCACCACGTCCGGCCGGTCGCCCGCGTGCCGGGGCAGGAAGAAGGACGTCACGTACGGCATCATCACCGGCACGCAGCGGGCGGCCCGCGCGGCCAGCTCGG
Organism: Kitasatospora sp. NPDC101235; assembly: GCF_044767505.1. Classification (NCBI taxonomy): domain Bacteria; kingdom Bacillati; phylum Actinomycetota; class Actinomycetes; order Kitasatosporales; family Streptomycetaceae; genus Kitasatospora; species Kitasatospora sp. NPDC101235. Next base: position 241,420 of record NZ_JBIWNZ010000008.1, on the reverse strand, counting down.
GGATCTCCTCGACCGGCACGCCCAGGTGGTACAGCCACTCCTGGGTGATCTCCTCGCCGGTGCACTCCTGCATCGGCTTGTTCACGTAGTCGCCGGGGCGGTCGACGAACAGCGAGTAGACCCAGACCACGATCTGGTCGGCGGGCTGGTGCTTGAAGTGCGGCTGGCGGTTGACCGTCCAGCTCAGCAGCCACGAGGAGTCCCGGGCGGTGACGATGCCGCCGGTGACCACGCCGCCGCTGAACGGGTCGCGCTTGGCGACCTTCTGGATGTGGTGCGGGATGCGCGCGTCCAGGGTGGTGACGGTCGCCGACTCCCACTTGCTCTCGGCGATGTTGCCGCAGAACACCTCGGGGCGGCCGAACGCCGGGTCCTTGGTGGCGATCCGGCGCCACAGGTCCCAGGCCGGGGCCGGCCCCTCGTGCAGCCGGGCCGGGGTGTGCTGGTCGCCGTTGTCGGAGTTCTCGGTGAGCGAGCCGATGGTGGTGAACACCAGGTCGTCCGGGCCGAGGTCCACCCCGCCCTCCTGGCCGGCCTCCCGCCAGTGGATCCGGGTGGCCTGCTTGCGGCCGGGGGCGTTCCGGGTGGCGGGGGAGATGTCGAAGTCGATGTCGGTGACCTCGACCTCGTAGCGGAACTGCACGCCCTGGTCCATCAGCCAGTGGGTCAGCGGCAGGACCATGGACTCGTACTGGTTGTACTTGGTGAACTTCAGCGCGGACAGGTCCGGCAGGCCGCCGATGTGGTGGATGAAGCGGTGCAGGTAGAGCTTCATCTCCAGCGCGCCGTGCCACTCCTCGAAGGCGAACATGGTGCGCCAGTAAAGCCAGAAGTTGCTGTCCAGGAAGTTCCGCGAGAAGACCTCGTCGATCCGCTTGCCCTCCAGCTCCTCGCGGGTGGCGAGGAAGACGCGGACCAGGTCCTTCTGTGCCTTGTCGTCGAGCGCGAACAGGCCGTCGGTGCGGGCGTCCTGGCCGCGGCGCTCGGTGACCCGCTGGAGCGAGAAGTTCGGGTCGTCCTTGTTGAGCCAGTAGAACTCGTCCAGCACGGACGCGCCCTCGACCTCCAGCGACGGCACCGAGCGGAAGAGGTCCCACAGGCACTCCATGTGGTCCTCCAGCTCGCGCCCGCCGCGGACCACGAAGCCCTTCTCGGGCTCCTTGATCCCGTCCAGCGCGCCGCCGGCCAGCGTCAGCCGCTCCAGGATCGTGACCCGCTCGCCGGGCACCTGCCCGTCCCGGACCAGGAACGCCGCCCCGGCCAGCGCGGCGAGCCCCGACCCCACGAACCACGCCCGCTTGCGTTCGGCTCCCTCGGGCTTCCTCGGCCGGGCGAACGCCTCGTAGTTGCCGCTGCTGTAGTACAAGCCCGCGCTCCCTAGAAAGTTCGACATCGAACTACCCGTCGGGTGCGTCGATTCCCGGCGGGCCGTCTTCATTCACCCATTCTGCGGTGATCTTCCGCCTGTTGATTGGGCCGAACGGGTGCCTGTTGATTGGGTCGAACGGGTGAGTCCCGGGTGGGTCGGAGAGCCCGCGGGCCGCGTATGGAGAGCGTTGGGAACACCGCCCGGAACGTCAGGAAGCCGTCAAGGACAGCAGGCCGGCCCCCGTGGAGGCGGTTGGGTGGAGGGCGACGGCGAACGCGACCACACGAGGACGGATCATGCACGGCAACGGGCGGCACGCAGGCGGCGCGGAACCCAGGATCGTGGTCGGGGTCAGCGGGTCGCTGGAGAGCCTGGCGGCACTGCACCGCGGCCTCTCCGAGGCCCGCGACCGCGGCGCCGTCCTGGTGCCGGTGCTCGCCTGGGAGCCGCCCGGCGGCGAACACGGCTACCGGCGCTCGCCCTGTCCGCCGCTGCTCGCCGCCGTCCGGGAATCCGCCGAACAGCGACTGTGGGACGCCCTCGACGCGGCCTTCGGTGGCGCCGACCCCGGCGTGCCCCTGCGCTCCGTGGTCATCCGCGGCGAGACCGGACCGGCCCTGGTGCACATCGCCGACCGGCCGGACGACCTGCTGGTCCTCGGGCGCAGCGGCGGCCCGCTGCGCCGCCGGCTGCGGCGCTCGGTGCCCGGCTACTGCGCCCGGAGGGCAGGTTGCCCGGTGCTGACCGTCCCGGTGCCCGAACTGCTCCACGACCTGCACCGGCTGGAGTCGGCGCACCGCCGCGCCCGTCGGCACCTCTCGTTCGGACCGGCGCCCGAACTCCTCGCGGCGAAGCGGTAGTCCGCGGCGCGGATGCACCCGGCCCGCCTGCACGCGCGCGTTGCGCTCCCGGCCGATGGAACCGACGTTGCCATGACGGGGTGTCAGGCCCTGATGCCCCTGCCCGAGGCGCCGGAGATAAGGGCGCGCAGGATGTCCGTATGCAGATGACCAACGTGCCGCAGGCAGCGACCCTCGATGACGCGTCGTCCATCAGCCGATCGCTGGCCCTGGCCTTCGCCGACGACCCGATGATGTGCTGGTTCTTTCCCGACCCGGCCACCCGGCAGGCGGGGCTGGACGGTTACTTCACCACGCTGTTCACCCGGCAGTACGGCCGCCACGGGGTGTGCGAGCGGACCGCGAACGCGGCCGCCTTCTGGGTCCCGCCGCAGGCGCAGGACAAGGCCGTCCCGGACGCGCGGACGCTCGCCGAACTGGCGGAGCTCCTCGGCGACCGGGCCGAGCCGTTCCGGCGCTCCGTCGAGGCGGCCGCCGCCGACGTGCCGAAGGAGCCGCACTGGTACCTGGCGGTCATCGGCGCCGACCCGGCGGCCCAGGGTCAGGGGCAGGGCGCCGCGTTGCTGCGCTCGGGGCTGGCCAAGGCCGACGCGGCCGGGCTGCCGGTCTACCTGGAGTCCTCCAAGGAGGCGAACCTGGCGGTCTACCGGCACTTCGGTTTCGAGGTGCTGGAGGAGGTCCGGCTGCCGGAGGGCGGGCCGGCGCTCTGGGTGATGCGGCGTGGGGCCGGGGCGTAGCAGCGAAAGCCCAGGGTCAGTCGTCGGAGGGCAGCTCCGCCGGGACGGCGAGCACGTCGACCAGGGCCTCGCCGCGCAGGACGGTGAGGGGGAGCGGGCGGCCGATCGCGTCCGCCGGCATCAGGCACTGGAGAGCCTGGGCACTGCCCATCGGCTCGCCGGCGGAGGTGAGCAGCAGGTCGCCCTCGGGCAGCCCGGCGCGGTCGGCGGGCGCGCCGGGCACCACCTCGACGATGCGCAGGCCGGTGCGCTGCCCGCTGCAGTGGCGCAGGGCGGGCGGCAGGGCCGCGGGCACCCCGGCGAGGCCGGGGTAGGCGCGGCGCCTCCGTCTCGGGGCCCCGGCCCGGTCCGGGGAGCGTGTCGGCCATGGTGCTCACCCCTCTCGCGGGCGCGGTCTCACGATGGCACCTGATGGCAACAACGGTGGGGTACCCGGTCTTCCGCGCCTCGGCGGCGCCGTCCTGACGCGTTCTTGACGCGCGGTCGACTCTCAAGAAAAGGAAAAGCAGTCCTATAGTTCGAGTAAAGCCGCAGTCGTGGGAGGGGCCGATGGAAACGACCATGCCGGAGCCGGACTGGCACGTGCTCGGCGAGCCGGGTGACGGGCGGCTGGGGACGGAACACCTCCTGGTCACCGTGGCCGGGGCGGCGGGCCCCGCCGGTGCGGCCCTCGCCGCCGCCGGGGCGGGCGCGGAAACCCTGCGCGCCCTGGTCCGGGAGCGCGCGGGGCGCTGGACGGCGGACGACGGGCCCGCCGCCGTGCCCGCCCGGGAGGTGCTCGGCACCGCCGGGGAGGACGGGCGGCTGCTGAGCGAGGCCGCCGCCCGGGCGCTCACCACCGCGACCGGGCAGGCCCGCCGGGACGGCGAACCGGCCTGCACCGCCGTACACCTGCTGCGCGCCCTGCTCGCCGACGGGCACGACGACCGGACCCGCGCCGCCGAGCTGCTGCGCGCGGCCGGCGTCGCGCCGCGGGCCGTCCTGGACCTGCTGGACGGCGCTGCGCGACAGGGCGCCCTCGACCCGCTGCTGGTCCCCACCCGGGAGGCGCTGCTGGCCCGCCGCACCCACCGGATCCCGCGCTGGAAGCGCCTGCTGCAGCCGGGCTCGTCCGGTCCGGCTGCCTGGATCCGGATGGAGGCCGACGCGCAGGCCGAGCGCCTCGGCCGCCGTACGCCCGGCACCGAACACGTCCTGCTCGCCCTGCTGGCCGTGCACGAAGTGGCCCGCCACGAGCCGCAGTCGGCGGAGGAAGGCGGCGCCGGCGAACTGCTCGCCGGGCTCGGCCTCGACTACGCCAGGGCACACGCCGCGCTGGAATCCGGCGAGGTGACGCTGCCCGCCGACCCGCGCGCGGTCGAGGCCTACCTGGTTGACGCCGCAGGTCAGGGCCCTGATCAACTGGTCCGGGCGTTGCTGGAGGAGGACACCCGGGCTCGACGCCTGGTCGAAGCCCTGCGCGGCTGAGACGCTGTCGGCGCAGCGAAACCGCGCGCAGCCCGCCCTGCCCCGTTCGCGGCACCGCCCGGAGCGCGGGGGCCTGGTGGAACCCCGGCAGCCCCGCCGGCCGACCGCTGCGGGTCGACGACTACAGCGCGTCGAGCGGCACGTCCGGGTCGGCCAGCTCCTTGACGTCCACCACCCGTCCGGAGCGCACCAGTTCGCGGATCGGGTCGGTGACGTCCCAGACGTTGACGTTCATCCCCGCGAGCACCCGGCCGTCGGAGAGCCAGAACGCGATGAACTCGCGGGTGGCCGGGTCGCCGCGGAACACCACCTGGTCGTAGCCGTCCGGCTCGACGTAGCCGACGTACTCCATCCCGAGGTCGTACTGGTCGGTGAAGAAGTACGGGATCCGGTCGTACACCGCGTCCGGCTGCCCGAGCAGCGCGCGGGCGGCGGTCTGCGGCTGGTTGAGCGCGTTGGCCCAGTGTTCGACCCGGATGTGCCTGTCGAACAGCGGGTGGTAGGCGTTGGCGACGTCGCCGGCCGCGTAGACGTCCGGGTCCGAGGTGCGCAGGTGCCGGTCGGTCCTGATCCCGTTGTCGACCTCCAGCCCGGCCGCCTCGGCGAGGCCGGTGGCGGGGGCGATGCCGATTCCGACGACCACCGCGTCGGCCGCCACCGTCGTGCCGTCGGCGAGCTTCACGCCGCTCACCGTGCCGCCCTCGCCGGTCAGTTCGGCCACCTTGACGCCGAAACGCAGGTCCACGCCGTGCTCCCGGTGCAGGTCGGCGAAGACCTGGGCGACCTCCCGGCCGAGCACCCGCAGCAGCGGCAGTTCGAGCGCCTCCAGCACCGTCACCTCGGCGCCCGCCTCCCGGGCCGCGGCCGCCACCTCCAGTCCGATCCAGCCCGCGCCGATCACCGCGATCCGCGCCCCCGGCCGCAGCGCCGCCTTGATCCGGTCGCTGTCCTCGACCCGGCGCAGGTAGAGCACCCCGTCCTGGTCCGCGCCGGGTACCGGCAGCCGGCGCGGCACCGAGCCGGTGGTCAGCAGCAGCTTGGCGTACTCCACCCGGCCGTTGTCGGCGAGCGTCACGGTGTGTCCGGCCGGGTCGATCGCGGCCACCGCCGTTCCCAGCCGCAGCGTGACGTCGTGCTCCGCGTACCACTGCGGCGGGTGGACGTAGATCTTCTCCCGGGGCGTCTTGCCCAGCAGGTAGCCCTTGGACAGCGGCGGCCGCTCGTACGGCCGCTCGTGCTCCTCGCCGATCAGGACGATGCCGCCCCGGTAGCCGGCCTCGCGCAGCGCCTCGGCCGCCTTCGCGCCGCCCAGGGACGCCCCGACGATGACGACCGGGCGCTCCCGCCCGCCGCTCGCTCCGGTGCTCCCGGTGTCCGTGCCCGCCATGCTCGACTCCTCGCTCTCCGGCCGTGGTCGGGGTCAGCCTGCCGCCGTCCGGGTGGCCTGTCGAGAGCGCACCTGGCGCGCCGCGCCGCGCTCGCCCGTACGGGTGAACGCTGGGCCTCACCCGGTCATCGCGTCCCTGACCAGCGCGGTGTCGGCGAACTGTTCGAAGCGCACGATCCGGCCGCCGCGCACGGTGAAGCGGTGGGCGACCCGGACCGCGAGCGGTTTTCCGGTGGCCTTGTGGACGGCCGTGTAGCGGCCCAGCACCACCACGGTCTCGCCGTCCACCACGTAGGTGTCGTCGTGCGCCGTCCAGTTGTCCCACTCGGCGGCCAGCCGCTCCATCACGTTGGCGGTGACGCCCTTCGGGGTGCGGTAGGTGCCGGCCAGCGGGAAGCCGGCCATCTCGGTCCACTCGACGTCATCGGCCAGGGTGGTGCGCAGCGCGACCAGGTCGCCCCGGGCAGCGGCCAGGTACTGGCGGCGCACCACGTCGGCGGGGGCGGGCGACTCGGCGAAGGAGGCGACGTCCCGGGGGATCTCGATCACGGTCAGCTCACCCCCAGGCCATCTCGCCCAGGACGACCTTGGTGCCGATGTCCACCGCGATCCGCAGCCCCAGCTCCGGGAAGCGCCGTTCCAGCGCCGCCTTGGCGGCGGCGGCGTCCGGGGCCCGGCCGATCTCGGTCTCGAAGGCGCGCAGGTAGGCGCGGGTGTGGTCGACGGCGGTGTGGTCGGTGGGTGCGCCGGCCGTCCGGTGGCCGGCCGCCACCCAGGTCGGTTGGAGCGCCTCGATGCCGTCCAACAGGTCTATCCAGGCGGCCCGTTGGGCGGAGGTGGGGGTGTCGGCGGTCCACACGTGCAGGCCCTCGAAGAGCAGCACCCCGCCCAGCACGGCGCGGTGGTGGTGCTGCCAGAGGTAGTGCCGGTCCGGCAGGTGGAAGTCGGCGCCGCGCAGCTCGAAGCGATGGCCCTCGAAGACGATCTCGTCGCTGTGCAGCACCTCCGGCCGCACCAGCCGGGTGGGAAGCTCCGGACCCAGGTGCGCCCAGGCGCGCAGCTTGTTCTCGTAGGTCTCCTGGATGTGCTCGACGGTCGAGGCGGTGGCCAGGAAGCGGGCCTGCGGGTAGGCGTCCTGGACCTCCTGGGCACCGAAGTAGAAGTCCGGGTCGCCATGGCTGACGAAGACGGTGGTCAGCCGCTTGCCGCTCGCCTTGATCCGCTCGACCAGGCGGCGCCCGTCGGAGCGGGTGAACCCGGCGTCCACCAGCAGCGCGTCCTGCGGGCCGGTGACCAGGACGGAGGTCTTGTTGAGCGAGCTGTCAGGGCTGTCGATGATCTCGAAGTCGAGTGCGCTCATGCGCCCACCTCGCTCCGCTCGGCGGGCGCTTCGCGCAACGCGCACCTCTCGACGACTCGCTCACTTCGCTCGCTCATGTGTCTTTCGTCCTTCCTCGGGCCGGCACGCCTCGCCGCCAGCATCGGCGCTGGGCGCGGCGTTCGCATCCGGAAGGGTCGGGGAGAAGCCGGCCGCGTGCCCGCTCTCCGGATGGACGGCGAAGCCGATGCCGAGCGGCCCGCCGACCGCGAGCAGCCCCAGCCGCAGCACCGCCAGCGACCGCAGCAGCGCCGTCAGCACGGCCGGCGCGGCCGCTCTGCCCACGCCAGCCGACAGCTCCCAGCGCGCCAGCGCCCGTCCGAGCAGGTGCGGCGGGGCGACGGCCGCCACCAACGCCGTCCCCGACCCGGTGTAGAGGATCTCGCCCAGCGTGTACAGCACCGAGACCGCCGCGACGCCCGCCGCGCCCGCCCCGCCGCCCAGCGAGCCGGCCGCCCAGAAGCCCAGGTACGACACCGCCACATGCTCTACGAGCTCGACCTGGCGGGCAGCGCCCGGCTCGGATCGGACTTCCTGGAGGCGGTGCTGCGATGAGCGGGAACAGTGATCGCCCGGCGCGCGTTCGTCCGGTCATGACCGACGACGCCGCTCCTGAGATCCTCCGCTACGCCGCCTTCGCCACCCGCCCCGAGGGCGGCAACCCGGCCGGCGTGGTGCTCGACGCCACCGGGCTGACCGACGAGCGGATGCTCGCCGTCGCCGCCGAGGTCGGTTACTCCGAGACCGCCTTCCTGACCGCCGGCCCGGCCGAAGGGGCCTACCGGGTACGGTACTTCAGCCCGCTCACCGAGGTGCCGTTCTGCGGGCACGCGACGGTCGGCTCCGCCGTCGCCCTCGCCGAGCGCACCGGCCCCGGGCAGTATGTCTTCGCGACCGCGGCCGGGGACGTCCCGGTCGAGGTCGAGCGCGGGGCCGACGGGCTGCTGCGCGCCACCCTCACCAGTGTCGAGCCGAAGGTGGAGGAGGTGCCGGCGGCCGACGTGGCGCAGGCGCTCGCGCTGCTCGGCTGGTCCGCCGCCGACCTCGACCCGGCGCTGCCGCCCCGCGTCGCCTACGCGGGTGCCCGGCACCTCGTCGTGCCCGTGGCCACCCGCGAGCGGCTGGCCCGGCTCGACTACGACTTCGACGGCCTGGCGGACTTCATGCGCGCCCGTGACCTGACCACCCTGCAGCTCGCCTGGCGGGAGGCCCCCGAGGTCTTCCACGTCCGTGACCCGTTCCCGGTCGGCGGCGTGGTCGAGGACCCGGCCACCGGCGCCGCCGCGGCCGCCTTCGGCGCCTACCTGCGGGACCTCGGCGCGGTGACGGCCCCGGCGGTGCTGACGCTGCACCAGGGCGACGACCTGGGCCGCCCGGGCGTCCTGCGGGTCGAACTGCGGGCGGAGGACACCCGGGTACGGGTCTCGGGCACCGCGGTGGCGATCGGGTAGCGCTGGTTCCGGGCCTCAGGGCGGGGGTTGCCGCAGGAGCTGCTCGCCCTCGCCCCGGTCGGCGCTTCCGGAAAACCGTTGGCATGTGCCCGCTCCCGTGGGCGAAGCTGCTCCGATGCAGCGAGCGAGCAACCGGACCGTGACGGTCGATCTCACCTTCGGCGACGAGTACTTCGGGCAGCTGGGCCCCTTCGAGGTGGAGGTCGGCTGGTGGTCCGCCGTGGACGGGGTGGTCGCGCGGGCGGCGGAGTCGGCCGGAGTGCCGGTGCTGGTGGCGCGGCTGGTCGACGGGCAGAGCGAGAACCCCGGCCACGGCGGGCGGGTCCGCTACCACGCCGAGGCGCTGCACCGGCCGACCGGGCTCGGCGCCGGCACCCCGGACGACGGGACGGCCGCGCTGCTCGGCCCTGCCGAACGCCGCGCCGCCTGGGCCACGCCCGAAGGCCTGCGGGAGGCGCTGACCTGGGCGGAGGAGCAGCTCGCCGCCGTCGGCCGGCCGCAGGCCGCGCCCGCGCGGCAGATCCGGACCTGGAACCTCTCCGGCCTCTTCCGCCTCCCCACCGCCACCGGCGTCGACGCCTGGCTGAAGACCACGACGCCCGCGTTCAACGCCCACGAGGGCGAGGTCATCGCACTGCTCGGCAGCGTCGACCCCGGGCTCGTCCCGACCGTCCTCGCCGCCGACCCCTCCGGCGGGCGGCTGCTGCTCGACCACGTCCCCGGCGAGGACTGCTGGAGCCCGTCCGCCGGGACCGTCGCCGACGTCGTCCCCCGCCTCGTCGCCGCCCAGGCCGCGCTCGCCGACCGCCCGGCCGGCCTGCGCGACCGCACCCCCCGCGCCCTGGCGGCCCAACTGGCGGCCCTGCTGGACCGGTTCGCCGAGGAGACCGATCTGACGCCCGAGGAACTGGACCGCCTGGGCGGCTTCGCCGCCGGCCTGCCCGGGCTGCTGGACCGGCTGGCCGCCTGCGGCCTGCCGGAGACGCTGGTGCACGGCGACTTCCACCCCGGCAACTGGCGCTCCGACGGCGTGAGCACGGTGGTCGTGGACTACGCCGACTCCTGCCTCGGCCACCCCGCCCTGGACGGGCTGCGCCCGCGCGCCTACCTCAGCGAGGAGGCCTGGCAGCACCACGCCAGGGTCTGGACGGAGGCCTGGCAGCGCCACGCCCCGGGCTCCGACCCGCGGCGCGCCCTCGAACTCGCCGAGCCGCTCTACCACCTGTCCTACGCCCTGCGGTACCAGGAGTTCCTGGACCACATCGAGCCGAGCGAACGCCCGTACCACGAGGGCGATCCGGCCGCCGAGCTGCGCGCCCTGCTGGCCTGTGGAGCGGTCGGTGGCCCGGCGTAGACTGCCGTGGTGGAACGACCGACGCCGGCCCCCGGAGCCTTCGGCACGCCCGTCCTGCCCGAGCTGCCGTTGCAGGAGCTGGAGTGCTTCTCCGTCCTCGTCCACCAGCTGCACTTCGGGCGGACGGCGCAGCGGCTCGGCGTTTCGCAGGGGCGGGTCTCCCAGCTGATCAAGCGCCTGGAGAGCCGGGTCGGCGCCCCGGTGTTCCGACGGACCAGCCGCCGGGTCGAGTTGACCGAGCTGGGGCGGGCGCTGGCCGAGCAGGTGGTGCCCGCCTTCGAGCGGCTCCGGGAGGGCTACGACGCCGCCCGGGCGCGGGCCGCGACGGCGGCGCCGCTGCGGCTGGGATTCCAGTGCGCGGTGTACGAGCCGGTCGCCCGGGTGGTCGCTGGCCTGCCGGAGGGCACGGTGCAGCTGGTCGAACTGCCGTGGGCGGACCCGTTCTCGCTCCTCGCCCGGGGCGAGGTCGACCTGGCGATCGTGCTCGCCCCGTGCCGGGAGCCGGGGCTGGAGGTGCTGATGGAGTTCTCCCGTCAGCCGGTGTACGTGGCGGTCTCCGCCGCGCAGCGCCTCGGCGGGGCGGACGGGGTGAACACCGACGAGCTGGCCGCGCTGCCGCTGATCGAGCCGCGCGGCCCGGCGCCCGAGTACTGGCGGGAGGTGAACGCGCCCCGGCGGACGCCGCACGGGCGGGAGCTGGCTTACTCGGCGGGTGCGGCCACCATCCAGGAGGGTCTGTCGATGGTGGCCGGCACCCGTCAGGGGCTGCTGCTGTGCGAGCGCAGCACGGCGTACGTCCAGCGGCCGGACATCCGCTTCCTGCCGGTGCCCGAGCTGGAGCCGACCACGCTGGAGGTGGTCCGCAACGAGCGGCGGCCGCACCGGCTGGCGGCCGGGTTCGTCGAGCTGCTGGCCGGGCACGTCGACTGAGCCGCCGGGCTACACCGGCCGGTCGAGCCGCTGGCCGAACTACCGGTCCAGGCGCCGGTCGTGCGGCCGGGAGAGCAGGGTGAGCAGCAGTCCGGCGGCGGCCAGGCCGGCCGCCGTGAGCAGGACGGCGTGGGTCCCGGCCCGGTCGACGACCAGTCCGCCGGCGAAGGAGCCGAGCGCGATGCTCGCGTTGAACACGCCCGCCCAGACCGCTGCCGAGGCCTCGATCCGGGCCGGGTCGGCGGTGCGGACCCACGTCTGCGTGGAGACCGACACGCCGCCGTACGAGGCTCCCCAGACGATCAGGACGAGCAGCACGGTGACGACGCCGGTGGCGTGGGTGAGCAGGGCGACGGCCAGGGTGACGCCGGAGAGGGCGAGGGCGACGGCGGTCCTCGGGCGGCGCCCGGACAGCGGGCCGAGGGTGAAGTTCCCGGCGACGCCCGCGAGTCCGTACACCAGCAGGCAGGCGGCGATCGCGCCGCTGCTCAGGCCCGCGTCGGCTTCGAGGTCCGGGCGGACGTAGGTGTAGCCGGCGAAGTGGCCGAGCACGACGAAGGCGGTGATCGCGATCCCGGCGGCGACACCCCGGTGGCGCAGGGCGCCGGCCAGTCCGCCGAGCCGTGCGCGCTCGTGCACGGGCAGCGCGGGCAGGGTGGCGGCGAGGACGGCGGCGGAGGCGGCGCCGAGCAGGGCGAGCGCCCAGAACGCGGCGCGCCAGTCGAGCAGCGCGGCCAGGTAGGTCCCCAGCGGGACGCCGAGGACCGAGGCGATGGAGACGCCGGAGAAGATCAGCGTCATGGCGAGCGCGATGCGCGGGCCGTCGGCGAGGCGCGGGCCGAGGCTCGCGGCGAGGCCCCAGACGATGCCCATGGCGGCGCCGAGCAGGACGCGGCCGGCGGCCAGGACGGCGAAGTCCGGCGCCAGCGCGGTCACCGCGTTGGCCAGGCCGAGCAGCAGCATGAAGGCGACCAGGACGGTCCGGCGGTCGCGCAGGCCGACGAGCAGCGGGGCGAAGGGGGAGAGGACGGCGGCGATCAGGCCGGTGATGGTGAGGGAGAGGCCGGCGACCCCGTCGGTGACCCCGAGGCTGTGGGACATCGGGGTGAGCAGGCCGACCGGCATCATCTCGGAGGACACCACGGTGAAGGTGGCGAGTGCGACGGCGAGGACCGGGGACCAGCGGCGGGTGGTGGGTGGGGCGGCCGGTGGCGCGAGGGTTTCGGCGTTTGTCATGCGGTCAGCTCACCAGCCGGCGGAAGAGCTGAACAAGATCGATAACCTCATCGACCGATTAGCTGGGCTCATCGATCGCCCGGTTCTTCGGTCGAACGGTTCGTCGACCGACCGGCTGTTCGACCGACCGGTTCGCCGGGAAGGCGCCGGTGGTGCCCGCCGTGGTCGTCGCAGCGGGCACCACCGGGGCGGTCTCACTCCGCGGGGGCGATCCGGTAGCCGCCTCGGGCCGAGTGGAGGCTGAGCGCCTCGACCGGGCAGAAGTCCACTGCCTCGCTCAGCCCGTCCGTCAGCGCCGCGCCGCCGTCCGCGTACTCGGCCAGCGGTGCGGCCAGCCCGTCGGCGCCGAGGGCCAGCGAGTCGGGGGCGCTGAGGGCGCACATCCCGGAGCCGATGCAGCGGGCCCGGTCGACCCGGACGACCACCGGCTCGGTGTCCGCGCGGCCCGTCACCAGACCACCCGCAGGGCGTTCGGGCTGCGGGTGAGCAGGCCGCGCCGCCAGTCGATCTGATCCACCGGGTCGGCCAGCTGCAGGGCGGGCAGTCGGCGGGCCAGCCGGTACAGCGCGAGCTCCAGCTCCATCCGGGCCAGCCAGGCGCCCAGGCAGTGGTGGGGCCCGGCGCCGAAGGTGAGGGTGGGGGCGGTCAGCGGGGCGAACAGCTCGGTGCGCAGGTCACCGGTGAAGGCCTCCGGGTCGTGGTTGGCGGCGGCCGCGTCGGCGGCGACCACGCTGTCGGCCGGGATGACCACGCCGCCGATCTCGACGTCCTCGGTGGTGCGGCGCATCAGCCCGGGCATGTGTTCCTGCCGGTCGCCGAGCGGGACGGCGCGCAGCAGCTGCTCGGTCGCGGCAGCGGCGCTGGTCTCGTCGGAGGCGAGCCGCTGCCAGGCCTCGCGGCCGTCCTGGAGCAGGTAGACCAGGGCGTTGCCGAGGCTGGTCATGGTGGTCTCGTGGCCGGCCACGACGAGGCCGATGACCAGCGCGACCAGCTGGCCCTCGGTGATCGAGCCGTCCTCGGCGGCGGCCGCGAGCAGGCTGCTGACCAGGTCCTCGCCGGGGGCGGCCCGGCGTTCGGCGATCACCTCGGCGCCGAAGGCGGCGAACTCGGTCATCGCGGTGACGATCGCCTCGGCGCTGTAGGCGGTGGTGGAGAGCGCGTGGTCGCTCCAGTGCGCCAGCCGCTTGCTGTCCAGGTTGTCCAGGCCCATCAGCCGGCTGATCACCGCGACCGGCAGCGGGCGGGAGTAGCCGGCGATGATGTCGGCCGGGGAGCCGTGGTCGATCAGCTCGTCGATCAGCGACTCGACCACCGAGGCCACCCAGGGCCGCCACCGCTCGATCGCGCGCGGGGTGAAGGCCCGCTGCACGGTGCGGCGCAGCCGTTGGTGCTCGGTGCCGTCGATGTTCAGCATGCCGTCCGGGTCGTCCAGGATGTTGGGCGTGACCGTGATCGGCGGGGCGTCCGGCGCGTAGAGCGGGGCGCGGCCCAGCCGCGGGTCGGTCAGCACCTGGCGCACGTCGGCGTGCCGGCTGACCAGCCAGACCGGCGTGCCGGTGGGCAGCGCGGCGAGGCGCGGCGGGCCGGGTTCGAGCAGGCGCATGCAGTGCAGCGGGGGGAGCGGGGCGGTGCCGGCGCTGGTCGCACTGTTCTCGGTGGACATCCGTACTCCAGACTCCAGGGCGGTGGGCCGCGGGGCGCGACCCGACGGTGGGTGAATCCGGGGATGGTGCGGGGGACGGGTGATGCGGCCGGCTGGCGGCTCGACACGGGCCGGGGTTCGGTCGGGCTCCTACGGGGGTGTGGCGCGAAATGTGCGGGGGCGCACGGTCGGTACGCGCCCGGCGCGGCCGGCGCATGGTCGCGCGCCGACGGGTGGGGCGGGTGTGCTGAGCGTGGTCGCGTGGACCGTCTCAGCTACGACCGTACGTGGGTGCCGGGGCGCCCGTCTGCGGCAGTTCCAGCCAACGCCGGTGCTTTCCGGGCACTTCGAGGCGCACTGACAGGCGCTCAGTGACGCGTGTGCGCCCCCGTCGGTACGGCCACGCCGGGCTGTCGCCGGGCCCTCGGCGGGTACCCGGCCGGCAAGTGCCACGTGAGGACCCGTGAGCCCTCGCGACGGCGGCGGATATGCCGTCGGCACGTGCGGTGAGCCGTATCACACCGCGTCACACCGGATCGCCCCGTGGGCTCCGCGGGTGTCCGGCCGGGCGGGCGATACGCTTCGTGGGCAGTTCGTCTTGCAGTCGTTTGTCGCAGGTCACGCCGGTGCAGAGCCGCATCGGCAGACGGAGGTGGAATCGGATGCCCCAGCAGGTCAAGGCAGTCATCGCGCGCGCCAAGGGCGCGCCCGTGGAGGTGACCACGATCGTGGTGCCGGACCCGGGCCCGGGCGAGGCGGTGGTCCGGATCCAGGCTTGCGGCGTCTGCCACACCGACCTCCACTACCGGGAGGGCGGCATCAACGACGAGTTCCCGTTCCTGCTCGGCCACGAGGCCGCGGGCATCGTGGAGTCGGTCGGCGAGGGCGTCACCGAGGTCGAGCCCGGTGACTTCGTGGTCCTCAACTGGCGCGCGGTGTGCGGCCAGTGTCGCGCGTGCAAGCGGGGCCGCCCGCAGTACTGCTTCAACACCCACAACGCCAAGCAGAAGATGACGCTGCTGGACGGCACCGAGCTGTCCCCGGCGCTGGGCATCGGCGCGTTCGCCGAGAAGACCCTGGTCGCGGCCGGCCAGTGCACCAAGGTGGACCCGGCCGCCGAGCCGGCCGTCGCCGGCCTGCTGGGCTGCGGCGTGATGGCGGGCCTCGGCGCCGCGATCAACACCGGCAACGTCGGCCGCGGCGACTCGGTCGCGGTGATCGGCTGCGGCGGCGTCGGCGGCGCGGCCGTGATGGGCTCCCGGCTGGCGGGCGCGGCGAAGATCATCGCGGTGGACATCGACGACCGCAAGCTGGAGACCGCCCGCAAGCTGGGCGCGACCCACACCGTCAACTCCCGCACCACCGACCCGGTCGAGGCGATCCGCGAGCTGACCGGCGGCAACGGCGCGGACGTGGTGGTCGAGGCGGTCGGCCGGCCGGAGACCTACAAGCAGGCCTTCTACGCCCGCGACCTGGCCGGCACCGTCGTCCTGGTCGGCGTGCCGACCCCGGAGATGACGCTGGAGCTCCCGCTGCTCGACGTCTTCGGCCGCGGCGGCGCGCTGAAGTCCTCCTGGTACGGCGACTGCCTGCCCTCGCGGGACTTCCCGATGCTGATCGACCTCTACCTCCAGGGCCGCCTGGACCTCGGCGCCTTCGTCACCGAGACCATCGAGCTCGACGCCGTGGAGCAGGCCTTCGAGCGCATGCACCAGGGCGACGTCCTGCGCTCGGTGGTGGTCCTGTGACCGCGCGTGTCGACCGGCTGGTGACCGCCGGCACCTTCGAACTCGACGGCGGCAGCTGGGAGGTGGAGAACAACGTCTGGATCGTCGGGAACGACGAGGAGGCGGTGGTGATCGACGCCGCGCACGACGCCGAGGCCATCGAGGCCGCGCTCGGCGGGCGCCGGCTGCTGGCGATCGTCTCCACCCACGCGCACAACGACCACATCGACGCGGCTCCGGCGCTCGCCGCCCGCACCGGTGCGCCGATCCTGCTGCACCCCGACGACCTGCCGCTGTGGAAGCTCACCCACCCCGAGCGGATGCCGGACGGTGAACTGGCCGACGGCCAGCGGATCGAGGTGGCCGGCACCGAGCTGACCGTGCTGCACACCCCGGGCCACGCGCCGGGCGCGGTCTGCCTGTACGCGCCCGGGCTGGGCACCGTCTTCACCGGCGACACCCTGTTCCAGGGCGGCCCGGGAGCCACCGGCCGGTCGTTCTCGGACTTCCCGACCATCGTCGACTCGATCCGCGAGCGGCTGCTGACGCTCCCGGCCGAGACCGTGGTGCGCACCGGCCACGGCGAGCCGACCACCATCGGCGCCGAGGCCCCGGCCCTGCCGGAGTGGATCGCGCGCGGGCACTGACGCCCTGCCCGTACGGCCCCCGGGGAAAGATCGTTCCCCGGGGGCCGTACCATCGCGATCATGGCCCATGACCCGCGCGACCTCGACGGCTCCTTCCTCGCCTTCTGGCGGGAGCGGCACATCTCCACGCTGACCACCACCCGCCCGGACGGCACGCCGCACGTGGTGCCGGTCGGCGTGACGTACCAGCCGGAGACGGCGACCGCCCGGGTGATCACCAGCCGTACCAGCCGCAAGGCCCGCAACGTCGCCGCTGCCGGGCCCGAGGGCCTGCGGGTCGCGGTCTGCCAGGTGGACCGGGCCCGCTGGTCGACCCTGGAGGGCGTCGCGGTCGTCCGTGACGAGCCCGAGCAGGTCGCCGAGGCGGAGCGCCGCTACGCCGAGCGCTACCGCGAGCCGCGGGCCAACCCGGACCGGGTGGTCATCGAGATCGCCGTCGACCGGGTCCTCGGACGGGCCTGAGAACGCCCGTTCCCGGAACGGCCGTGCTCGCTCCGGGAACGCCCGTTCCGCACGGAGCCGGTCAGGCCTCGCCGTCGGCCCGGCGGACCACGCAGGGAAGGCGTCTGCCCGGCTGCAGCGTGGGCAGGTTCAGGTGTTCCAGGTCGTGCGGCGGCGGCGCGGTCAGCGGCCAGGTCGAGGGCGCCTCGCCGTCGGAGGAGGTGGCGGGCGCGTCGGTCAGCCGCATCCGCCGGCGCAGGCGGCCGTAGAAGTCGGTCGGCCCCAGGCGCACCGCCCGCAGCCGCGTCGGCGCGGCGTAGACGCCGACCCAGTCACAGGGCTCCAGCACGCCGCGGAGCTGGCCGTCCACGCTGACCGCCGCGTTCCCCGAGTCCGGCAGCAGCCGGATGGCGATCGGCTCGTCCGGTGCGGCGAGGACCGAGCGCATGAAGACCATGTGCGCCGCGACGGGCGTGAAGACGAGGACCTCCGCCCGGGGCGAGACCACCGGCCCGCCCGCGGCGAAGCTGTACGCGGTCGAGCCCGTCGGGGTCGCCACCAGCAGCGCGTCGCCGGCGTAGCTGGCGAGCAGCCTCCCGGCGAAGTAGACCGCGGCGGCGACCCGGCCGTCCCGGTCGAACTTTTCCACGACGACGTCGTTCAGCCCGAGCACGTCGAGCGCCACCCCCCAGCCCCCGCCGGCCTCGCAGCCGGGACGCACCTGCGGCGTGGGCAGCGACGGCCGCCGGCCGTCCGCCCGCAGCGGACCGAGCTCCTCGGGCGGCGAGAGCGGTCTGGAGGCGCGCATGGTGAGCAGCATCCGCTCCTCCACCGTCGTACGGGACTCCTGGACGGCGTCCAGCGCCTGGAGCACGTCCCGGGCGGGCACCTCGGTGAGGAACCCGAGGTGCCCGAAGTCGATGCCCAGCAGAAGGGAGTCGTTGTGCGCCGCCAGGCGGGCGCCGCGCAGGAAGGTGCCGTCACCGCCCAGCGCGACGATGAGGTCCGGGTCCCCGGCCGCGGCCATCTCCTCGCGGGCGCTGCGCCGTTGGACACCCGCGTTCCACACGTCGATCTCGGTGCACTGGACCCGGTGGTCCGCGCACCAGGCCCGGACCAGTCCCGAGGCCGCCACCGCCTCGGGGCGTCCCTTGTGCACCACCAGACCGACGCGCCGGACCGCCATCGCGCTTCCTCCCTGGTGAGGGGATGTGGTTCCCCTCCAGGATGCGCTCGGGGCGGGAGGCCCGGCGACTCGTCGGCGCCCCGGGCGTCAGGCCGTCTTCTGCGCCGCCCGCTCGATCCCGGCGAGCATGTCCCGCGGGAACCAGAGGCTGCTCGCGCCCGCCAGGGCGACGGCCGCCGCCCCGACCAGCACCGGCACGATGCCGACCCGGGAGGCGAGCCACCCGCCGACGAAGGCGCCGACGGGCAGGGTGGCGGTCAGCACGGCCTGGAGGAAGGCGTTGACGCGGCCCAGCAGGTGGGCGGGGGTGACGAGCTGGCGCCCGGTGGTCATGGCGATCGACCACACGGTGGCCAGCAGCCCGAACAGCAGCTGGTACAGGACCAGGACCGGGAAGGCCAGTCCCAGCGAGGCCGCCGGGATGAGGAACAGGGCGGCCCCCGTTCCCACGGCGCACAGCCGGATGGCCCGGGCCATGCCCAGCGCCCGGGTGACGGAGGTCGCGACCAGCACACCGGTGCCCATGCCGACGGCGTACGCGGCGTAGACCGCGCCGAGCTGCCACGGGGGCAGCTCCAGCTCCCGGTCGGCGTACAGGACGAACAGACCGCCGCCGGCCCCGCCGCCGAGGTTGAGCCCGGCCGCGGCCAGGGCCTGGCGGCGCAGCAGGGTCTCGCGCCGGATGACCGCGAGGCCCTCCTTCAGCGCCTCGATGCGGGACCGCGCGCCGCCGCCCGCCTCGTGCGCGGACCGGTTCAGCGAGGCCGGCAGCGCGAGGAACAGCGCCCCGCCGGCGAGGTAGGCGGCGCACTCGACCAGCAGCGCCGGGGCCGGGTCGATCACGCCGATCAGGATGCCGCCGAGCGCCGGTCCGCCGATCAGGCCGATGGTCCGGGCGCCGGTGAGCGAGGAGTTGGCCGGCAGCAGGCGTTCCGCGGGCACCACGCGGGGCAGGCAGGACTGCAACGCGATGCCCTGGGCGGAGCTCAGCGCCCCGGAGGCGGCGGCCGCGGCGAACAGGTGCGGCCAGGTCAGGCCGTCCAGCGCGGCCGCGAGCGGCACGCTGCCGATGGCGGGGACCTGCAGCCAGGACACCGAGACCAGCATCCGCCGCAACCGGGCCCGGTCGACGGCGACGCCGATCAGCGGGCTGAGCAGGACGCCGGGCAGGTAGGTCATCGCCATCAGCGCGGAGGCGCCCAGCGGTCCGGCGTGCAGATGGGCGATGGCCAGCAGCGGCAGCGCCAGCGCGGTGACCTGTCGTCCCACCGAGCTCGTCATCTGCTCCGTGACGAGCAGCAGCAGCGGACGGTGCCGGCGCAGCGGTACGGATTCCGGGGCCGGGGGCGGCGTCGCGGGCGGGCCGGACTCCGCGGGTACGGGCGACTCCTCGGCCGTGGAAGATCCCATGTGTTCGGACTCCTGTGTCGGGCACGGTCCGGTGGCGGACGCGTGGAGGCAGCGTCACCGCCCGGCCCCGGGTGACGAGCACAAGGCCCTCGGACGCCGGGACGGACACCCCGCTGCTGCCGCGCCGGCCGATGTCACGTGCAGGGAAGCAAAACACGGCGGGCCCGATCGTTCGAACGCCTTCGTCGCTCCGGCCCCGCGAATGCGCCAAGATCCCGGTGGTGAACGATCTTTCCGGGTGCGCCGGGTGCGCCGGGTGATCCACCGGTGACCAGCGGAGATCACCGACGGCCGGGCCGTCGGAGCGGGCGGCCCCGGAGGGTTCAGGTCGGCACGGAGGATGGCCGAAAGCTGATGCTGAGTCAAGTACATCTGCGCACAAGGCTTTCGTGGCACCTCTCGTGTGTGCGCGAGGTGTCGATCGCGGGGGCGGCGCACCGGCTGACGGGGCTCACGGCGACGTTCCGCCGCAGTCGACACCGCCCGGGCTCAGGTCAGGTCCCGGCGCAGCAGGTAGGCGCCGGAGGCGGCGGCGAGCACGGCCATACAGGCGGCGAAGGCCAGGCCCGCGTCGGTCAGGCCGAGCGGTCCGGCGAGCAGGCCCACCCCGATGACCGGGATCGAGATGCCGAAGTAGGCGACCACGAACAGCGCCGAGAGCGCGCCGCCGCGGTGCTCGGCGGGAGCGGCGGCGGCGACCTCGCCCACCGCGCCGCGCAGGCCCATGCCCTGGCCGGCGCCGCCCACCAGGGCGCTGAGTGCCAGCGGCAGGACGGTCTCCCGGGCGAGCGAGGCGGCCAGCAGGGCCAGCCCGGCGATCAGCACCAGGCAGCCCAGGGGGATCGCCCGCGCGCTGCCGAGCCGGGGCACCAGGAGCTGGCCGAGGGTGGAGGCGAAGAAGGTCGTGAAGACGACCAGGCCGACCACCGCACGGTTGTGGATGCCCAGGCCGGTGGCGAGGAAGGCGGGGCTGACCGAGGTGAACAGGCCCAGCAGGGAGAAGCCGGCGAAGGCGGCGATCCCGGCCGGCACGAACACCCGTCGGACCTCCAGTGGCAGGGTCGGCCGGTTGGGCCGGGCGGTGCGCAGCGGGCGGGCCCCGGCGACCGTCTCCGGCAGCAGCAGGGTGAGCCCGAACGAGGCCGCGAGCAGCCCCAGGTGCACGGCGAACGGCAGGACCAGTGGGTACGGCGCGTACTGCGACAGCACTCCCGACAGCAGTGGTCCGCAGCCGAGCCCGCCGATGTTGGCGGCGGTCGCGACGAAGCCCGCGCGGGCCCGGTGCCCGGGCGGCGCTAGCTCCAGCACGTACGCCGTTCCGGTGCCGGTGAACAGGCCCGCCGAGAATCCGGACAGCAGGCGGCCCAGGCAGAGCAGAGCGACGCTGTCCGCGGCCAGGAAGACCACGGCGCTGGCGGCCGAGCAGCCCAGGCCGCAGAGCAGCACGGGCCGGCGTCCGACGGCGTCGGAGACGTTGCCGATCAGCAGCAGCACGCCGATGACACCGAAGGCGTACACCGCGAACACGACCGTCACCGTCAGCTCGGAGAAGCCGAGCTTCTCCTGGTACAGCCCGTAGAGCGGGGTGGGCAGCGTGGTGCCCGCCATGCAGACGGCGAACGCGGCGGCGGCGACGAGGTGGCCCACCCGGGCGACACCACCAGGCCGGGCGGTCCGACGATCGGTCATTCGCCCACGATAGGCGCGCACTCCGGACCGGGGCCGTGTCGCGTGGGGGAGCACTGCGCCGAATGGCCGTGCCGCCGGGCCCCGCCCGCGCCGGGACGGACGGGCCCGGCTCCCGGCCGGAGATCACCGGGCGCGAGGCCTCCGGTCACCGATGGCTTCGAGGGGAGTGGCGCCGTCCGGCCGGGGCACGAGGTGTCGGTGGGTGCGCACAGCGGCCGGACGGGGCCTGCCCATGGCGCCGAGCACGGTGTTGTCGAGCGGGCTGGCGGTCAGGCGGTCCAGGACCCGCGTCACGGCGGCGCGCAGGCCGTGGCCGTGGCGGCGCACGTCCGGGACGACGGAATGGAACGCAGCGAGGACGGACATGCGGCTCACCTCCGGGGCGACCTGCGGGTTCTGCAGGCGTGGTCCGTCCAGCTTCCGCCGCTTCGCGGGCGCCGGGGCCCGGATTGACGGGCTGCTGACACGCCGTTGACGAACTGCTGACGTGGTGGCGGTGCCCACGTGCCCAGGCGGCCTCAGACCCGGTACGCGGCGACGTAGCGGGCCGGGTCGCGGCGCAGGTCGCCGTGCCAGCGGTCCCGGCACTGCTCGGCGAAGGTCCGTCCGGTGGCGAGGATCTCCTCCAGTGGGTCCAGGTACCCGAGCACGTGCGGCGGTTCGAGGCCGGCCGCGATCCGGGCGGCGAGGCCGGCCCGGGCCAGCCGCAGCAGTTCGCCGGCCAGTGGGCGGACCGGGTCGCCGCCGAGGCGGGTGGCGAGCCCGAGGGCGGGCAGCTCGGCGAGCGCGGCCCGGTGGTCGTGCAGGGTGTAGCGCCCGAGCAACTCCCAGGCGGCGGACCGGGATTCGGGGTGGTAGCTGAGCCCGGCCCAGAGGGCGGGGACGGCCGGGATGAACGGGTACGGTGGCCCGTCCGAGGCGCGCAGCTCCAGGGTGCTGCGGACCCGGGTGTTGGTCCAGAGCTGGTTGAGGTGGGCGGCCCAGTGCGCCGGGGTGGCCCGTGAGCCGTCCGGGTAGCCGTGCCGCAGGAGTTCGGCGAAGGTGCGGTCGGGCGCGGGGTGGTAGCGGCCGTCCGGGGTGCGGTAGTGGATCAGCGGGATGCCGAGCGCCCAGTCGGCGACGTGTTCGACGGTGACGTCGGGGCGCAGCGCGGGCGGCAGCACCCCGCCCCGGCGCGGGTCCATCCGCAGCCAGGCCCAGCAGCGGTGGGACAGCAGCCCACTGGACGAACCTCCCTCCTGGAGCGGGGAGTTGACGAGCAGGGCGGAGACCACCGGGGCGGCGGCCATCTGCATCCGCAGCTTCTGCGTGAAGTCGACGGGGGAGAGGTAGTCCAGGGTGACCTGGGTGGACAGCGACAGCGCCATCACGTACCGGGCACGGCTGCCCGGCTCGCCCAGCCCGGTGAAGTAGTCCCGCATGATGGCGCCCCGGCTCATCGGCACCCACTGCATGTCGGCGAGCCGGTCGAACGGCAGGTTGGCACCGGGCAGCAGGGCGAGGCCGAACCGGCCGACCAGCTCGGCGAGTTGCTCCAGGGCGGCACGCATGTCGTCCACCGCCTTGGCCACGGACGGGACGGGCGTCGAGGAGTACTCCAGCTGGCCGCCGTGCTCCAGGGTGATCTGGCTGCCGTCCGGGAGCCGTACCCCGGTCAGCCGCCCGGCGTCCTCCTGCCGCTCGCCGCCCCATCTGGCCAGCACCGCCTCCAGGACGGCCAGCACGCCGCGCTCGCCGAAGTAACGGGCGGCCAGCCCGGTGGCCGGGTCGACCAGGCCGCACTCGACCTCGATGCCGACCAGTTCGCAGCGGCCGGGCCGGAACGGGGCCAGCAGTTCGGCCCGGCCGAGGGCCGGGCCCGCCTCGCCCTGCGTCACACCGCCCCCACCCGGGTGGCGACCCGGGGGTGCCCGGCCCGGTCGAGCAGCGTGCTCACCGCGCCGAGGGCGGACTGCGCCGCGCCCTGGCACCAGGCGTGGGCGCCGGACAGGTGCTCGCCGGCGAAGAAGATCCGCGGCTGCTCCGCCGGGAACGGGGAGCCGAGCACGCTCAGGTAGCGGGTGTGCTCGCCGGGTGTCAGATGGGCGAAGGCGCCGCCGCCCATGCCGGTCTGCACGTCCCAGTTGCAGTGCACGATGTCGTCCACGTCCCCGGTGATACCCGGGTGGAGCCTTTCCAGGCACTGCAGCACCAGAGCGTCCCGGTCGGCCGGTTCCAGCGCGGCGAACCGGCGGGCGTTGGCGCCCCACAGGTACGCGCCGAGCAGGGCCGTCGGCTCGGCCGAGCGCAGCGGGTCGCGCACCGTCCAGCGCGGGCCGGAGCCGCCGTTGACCCCGTCCTTCGCCCGCACCGCGTTGTCCGAGGGGTACCAGCACTGCTGGATCGGCAGGTCGGTGAAGCTGCCGCCGCCGTGGATGCCGTCCTCCAGCTCCCAGCGGCGGCGGGTGAGGTGCAGGACGGTCTTGATGCTGCTCGCGTAGCTGATGCCGCGGATGGCGTGCCGCTGGGCGTGCGGCAGGCCCGGGGTGACGGCGATCCGGTCGAGCGCGGGCGCCGGGACGCAGCACACCACGTAGTCGACGTCCTGTTGCAGCCGGGCGCCGATCCGCCGGCCGCGGAGCCGGACGCCGTCCGTGGTCAGCGCCAGCTCGTCGACCTGGGTGGAGAGCTGGAGCGTGCCGGGGCGCAGCGAGCCGACGAAGGCGTGGATCAGCGCGTCCAGCCCGTCGACCAGCTCGACCTGGCCGCGGTGGAACAGGCCGAAGTAGTCGACCAGCACCTCCAGCAGCGAGGACTGTTCGTAGTGGGCGAGGCCGCTGGCGTGGCCGACCAGGTCCCAGGCGTCCTGGGACAGGTGCTCGTGGACGAACTGCCACAGCGACACCGAGGCCGCCCGCTCCAGTGCCGGGTCGTCCCAGTGGCCCTCCAGGGTGCGGCGCTGCTGCTCGACGGTCAGGGTGCGCCACACCGAGCCGAGCAGGTGGTCCAGCACCGGGGTCGGAGGCTGCCGCTCGGTCGGGCGCAGATCGTACGCGGGGAACAGCGCCGCCACGTCCTGCACCCGGACCCGCCGGCCGCGCAGGTGGTAGTAGGCGCGCGGGTTGGCGTTGACGAACGGGCGGGTCGCCAGCCGGAACCGGGAGACGTAGTGCAGCACGCAGTGGTGGTTGCCGGGGATGCGCATGGCGCCGAGGTCCACGTGGGTGCCGTCCCAGAAGCGGTGGGTGCGCACCCGCCCGCCCGGACGGTTCGCCCGCTCGTACACGACGACGTCGAA
Source organism: Kitasatospora sp. NPDC101235 (assembly GCF_044767505.1). Taxonomy (NCBI): domain Bacteria; kingdom Bacillati; phylum Actinomycetota; class Actinomycetes; order Kitasatosporales; family Streptomycetaceae; genus Kitasatospora; species Kitasatospora sp. NPDC101235. Next base: position 217,232 of record NZ_JBIWNZ010000008.1, on the reverse strand, counting down.
CCCGCGGCGCTGCAGCTCGTAGGCGCACACCAGCCCGGCGACGCCCGCCCCGACCACGGCCACCCGGCCCCGGGCACCGGCCACCGGCTTCTCCAGCGAACGCGGGAACGCAAAGCTCGTATCGAACATCGGCACCGTACCCATTCGAGGCGGGACCCCCGCCCCAGCCTCGGCCAGGCACCCTGCCCGTGCCACTTCGCGGCGCCGATGCGGGTGACGGGCGCGGGCTCAGCCCGCCGCCTGCTCGATCTCGCCCTGGTGCATCCAGGCGATGACGTCCAGTACCCGCAGCACGCCGATGTCCTCACCGATCCCGGCCTCCGTACGGAGCTCGGCCAGCCGGGCGCGGAGCGCCCCGCCGTCCGCGCGCAGGGCGTCGGCCAGCGCGGACCAGAAGGTGGTGTCGACCCTCGGCCGTCGGAACAGTGCCTTCACCCGGACGTCGTAGACGGGTATCAGGTGCGGCCGCTTGCGGGCCAGCAGTTTGCCGGCGACCACGGGGCCGACCCCGTCCGGCTTGCCCGGGTACGTGCCGCGCGGGTTCGCCAGCCGCTCCCACAGCTCGGTGGCCGGCCCGCCGGGGGCGACCAGCGGGGCGCAGGCCGGGTCCTCCAGCCGGGCGTCGCGGGGGATGGCGGACAGCAGACGCTGCCAGTGCCCGTCGGGGTCGGTGAGCAGCTGGACGGCGCCGTGCGGCTCGACCGGGACGCTCAGCATGGTGATCGCGAGCAGGTCGTCAGCGGTGAAGCGGTCCGCCGTCTCCGGGCGGTCGCCGCCGCCGGCGAGCCGCTCGAAGTGGGCGCCCGTGTAGGCCGGGCCGCCCTTCGCACGCCGCCCGGTGAAGTACGCGCGCAGCAGGCGGACCGACGTCTCCCAGTCCTCGTACACCGGCGGGATCCACAGTGCCGTCACGAGAGCCCCCTTGATCCGTGCGTCCGGGGCCAGTGTGGCAGAGCGGAGGGGCGACGGTCCGGGGCCGGGTGCGCTGAACCGGGCCGGTGCCGGGGGCCGTAGGACCGTAGTGGGCGCGCGCAGCGGTGCGGCCGCGAAGCAGCGGGCGCGTCCGTGAGGAACCGGGGAGGAACTGGATGCAGTCCCGACGCGACCAGGTGCAGGCGCACCTGTTCGTGATGAGCAGGCTGGCCTCGGGCATGCTGCGGGCGGAGCCCGACACGCCGGACACCCCCACTGGGCGCACCACACGGGGCACCATGACGGGCCTGGCGGTGGGGGTGCTGATCGGGCTGGGTGTCGCCGTGTACGGGGTGATCCGGCCGGGCGGCGGCGAGGGCTGGGCCAAGCCCGGCACGCTGGTGGTGGTCGAGGAGACCGGCGCCCGGTACCTGTCCGTCGGCGGGCAGCTGCACCCGGTGCTGAACGACACCAGCGCCAGGCTGCTGGCCGGGGAGCAGATGACGGTGCGCCAGGTGAGCCGGGAGTCGATCGCGGACGTGCCGCGCGGTGCCCCGGTCGGGATCGTCGGCGCCCCGGACGGACTGCCGCCCGCCGCCGACCTGGCCGGCGGCACCTGGCTGGTCTGCGGCACTGTCCAGCCCGGTCCGACCGGCGCCCCCGCGCCCCGGCTCGGACTGCTGGTGGACCCGGCGGCCGAGGGCCGGGCGCTGACGCCGAACCAGGGCCTGCTGGTCGCCCTCCCGGACGGCTCGGTGCACCTGCTGTGGCAGGGCCAGCGGCTGCGCGTCGACACCGCCGACCAGGCGCTCCAGGCGCTGGGTTACGGCGGTGCGACGCCCTTCCCGGTGCCGGCCGGCGTGCTGAACGCGCTGCCCGCCGGGCCCGACCTGGCCGCGCCCGCCGTCCCCGGGCGCGGTGAGGCGGGCCCGGCGCTGGGCGGGAAGCCGACCCGGATCGGCCAGCTCTTCGAGGCCCCGGGCGGTGCGCACTACCTGCTCACCAGGGCCGGCCTCGCCCCGCTCACCCCGACCCTGTACGCGCTGCTGCTCGGCGACCCGCGCACCCAGAAGGGGGCGTACGGCGGCGCGGCCCCGGCACCCGCGCCGATCGGGGCGATGGACCTCGCCGGGCACACCGCGCCCGGCGGCCCGCCGTCCCCGGGGCTCCCGGAGACCCCGCCGACGCTGGTCACCCCGCTGCGCGGCGAGGGCGTCTGCGCCGATCTGCACACCGCGGGCGCCACCCCGACCACCGCCGTCACCGTGCTGCCCGCCGACCGGGCCGAATCGGGCCGCCCGCCGACCGTTCCGGCCGGCACGGCGGGCGCGGCCTGCACGGTCGCCGACCGGATCGCCGTCCGGCCGGGGCGCGGCGCCCTGGTGCGGGCGCTGTCGGGGGCGGGCGCGGGCAGCACCGAGTACCTGGTCACCGAGGGCGGGGTGCGCTACCCGCTGCCCTCGGCTGCCGCCGTCAAGCAGCTCGGGTACGGCGGTGCGACGCCGGTCGCCGTCCCCGCCGCGGTGGTCGCCCTGCTGCCGGCCGGGCCGAGCCTCGATCCGGCGGCGCTGGGCCCGGAGGCGGTGGCGTCGCCCGCGGCCACTCCCGCGGCCGCCGCGGCGGCGGGTCCGCCGTCGTGCAGCTGAACCACCGTCATCCGCAGGGCCGTTGGTCCGATCAGATGTCTCCGCCGGGCGGCCCGCCCGGCGAGCACAGGGAAGGGAGCAGAGCATGACCACACCGGGCATGTTGACCAAGGAAGACGAAGCGATCCGCCAGGTCCTGGCGAGCCTGGAACAGCAGATCGAGCACATGGTGACCGCCGGCCGGACGGTCGAGCGGATCAAGGAGGAGATCGCCGGGGGCTACATCTCCGGCGCCAGCAGCGTCTTCCAGCAGAAGGTCGAGGACTGGATGACGCGCTACCAGCAGGTCATCGGGGCCTTCGAGCGCTTCGTGCAGTCCACCCAGGGTGCCAACGCGATCCTCACCCAGGCGGAGGACGACGCCCGTGCCCACGCCGCCGACGGCATCTACGAAGGCCTGCAAGGCGCCTGACGGATCATCACCAGCAGAGGATCGAGTAACCCCATGGACTTCGGCAACATCCAGCTCCACCACGAGACCGTGTCGCAGGCGGCGAGCGAGCTGCGCCAGGCCGGCAACATGATGCGCAGCAACCTGGACGAACTCATGAGCAAGCTGCGGGGCGTGATCGACGGCGGCCACTTCCAGGGTGTCGCCGCCGGTGCCTTCGAGGACCTCTCCCGGGTGGTCACGGCCAACGAGTCCGCCATGGACGACGACATCACGGCGGCCGCGAACACCCTCAGCACGATGCACGAGATCATGCGCGAGTCGGACACCCAGGCCGGGAAGCAGTTCGCCTGACGAGGAGGGGGGTCCGCGCATGAGCGGCGACACCACCAAGATCACCATCGCCTACTTGGAGGGCCGTCTTGCAGAGCTGCGGGCCTTCGAGGAGGACGTGAAAAGCCAGGGGACGAACTGGGCGAAGGCGCCGTCGGCGCTGAAGGCGGGCCAGGACGCGTTCCCGTCCGCCAAGGCGCTGAAGCAGGCCTACCTCGACTACGCGAAGAGCGTGGGAGAGGGCGTCGAGGCCGTCCGCAAGACGATCGACGACATCGTCAACGACCTGCTGAAGGCCGGGCGGACACTCCACGAGGGAGACGGCGAGGCCCTCTCGGAGGCCCAGATGCTGGAGGTCCTCCACGACGTGCTCAGCGGCGTCGCCCCGAAGACCACACTCCCCTGACGTCCGGAAACAGCCGTGGGGGGGGGGGGGGCCCCCCCCCCCCCCCCCCCCCCGGGCCCCCCCCCCCCCCCCCCCCCCCCCCCCCCCCCCCCCGCGGGTTAATGTTTGCGCGCAGGGAGCCCAACACCGGGGGAGATGGGT